>NZ_CEXPNT010000018.1:0-30926 GCF_982709265.1 Candidatus Marivariicella framensis
GTCCTCACAATCATAAATCCCATCCTGATCAGTATCAATGGGTACTGAACTTGAATCTAAAGGATTGGTTCCACAAAATATTTCAAAGGTGTCCAAAAAACCATCGTTGTCATCATCGGGATCTATACAATCTGGAATGAAGTCTCCGTCATAATCCAAAGGAACATTTCCTGGGTTAAGAGAATCAGTTCCACAAATAATCTCATCTTCATCTAAATAACCATCACCATCCGCATCAGGATCAGCATTATCTCCTATACCATCTCCGTCAGTGTCTGACCACTCAGTTGGATCTAATGGGAAAACATCAGGTAAATCATCAACATTATCATTATCAGTATCTGCATCTAATGTGTCTGTTCCAATCAAAAGCTCTTCGGTATCTGTTAATCCATCGTTGTCATCATCCAAATCAAGACAATCAAACTCTCCATCTCCATCTGTGTCAACAGGAATTGATAAAGGATCAAGTGGATCTGTGTTACATTGAATCTCCAGAGTGTCATCAAAACCATCGTTGTCATCGTCTAAGTCCTCACAATCATAAATTCCATCCTGATCAGTATCAATGGGTACTGAACTTGAATCTAAAGGATTGGTTCCACAAAATATTTCAAAGGTGTCCAAAAAACCATCGTTGTCATCATCGGGATCTATACAATCAGGATTATAGTCCGCATCATTATCAGGTGGTGTTTGACTAGTATTTAAAGGATCACTAAGACAAATAATCTCTTCCTCATCTGTATAATTATCGTTATCATCATCCGGATCCGCATTATTTCCTATACCGTCTCCATCTGTATCCAACCATTCATTTGGATCAAATTCAAAGGCATCGTTATCATCTGTAAAACCATCATTATCGTCATCTGGATCAATACAGTCTGGGATCGTGTCACCATCAAAATCAGCTGGGACAGATGAGTTATCCAGAGGATCTGTATTACATATAATTTCGTAAGATGTTAAAAAACCGTCACCATCATCGTCATTATCCAAAAAATTTAATACTCCATCATTATCCGTGTCGTTTGAGGCTCCTTCACTTGAATCAAGTAGTCCATCTCCATCAGAATCAGTATCTACAGTGTTTGGCATTCCATCTCCATCAGTATCAGTATTACATGGATTAATAAAAGTTTCAACAACTACGTTTGCGTTAATTGAACCGGGACCTCCATGATTTGAGTTTCCAAAAGTCAATTTAAAACCGGTTAAACAATCGTATGTAAAATTTGGATTTATAACTAATTCTCCTGCACTTGAATTACCGTTTGGGTCCATATAAGGCAAAGCATCTTCTCTACCACCACCTTTAGTGTCTAACATTAATCTAATTGATCCCGGAGTTATCTCAACCGTTGGATTTCCTTCGCCAGTCCAGGGCGTCCATTGCCCTCCATTACCACTTGAATTAAACTTTCCAGTACCAATAAATTCTGGCGCAGATGTTCCTAAAAAATTTCCATTCCAATGGTATTCGTTAAATTTAAGATAAACTACGTCATCAATAGAAAATGTTAATCCATCATCAAAATTTCCATTTACATTAAAAATTATATGACAATTCTGAAAAACATCTCCTTCACCAAGCTCTGTTTTTATATTTATATTTTTTTCAAATGCTCCTCCGACCTGTCCAGATCCTGAACCGATAACTGTTATTGGAGAAGTTGAAATCGGATATCCCCCCGTAAAATTTCCAGATGAATCTCCAGTGATAACTAGAGTTGAATTATTAACATTTGGAGGGCACTCAACAGTATCTAATATCCCATCATTATCATCATCTAAATCAAATGAATTTGGGATACCATCTCCATCAAAATCAATATCTTGTGAGTAAGATATAAAAGGAAGAAGAATTAGTAAAAAAAGGCTTAATCTTTTTAACATATTTAATACTAACTAAATCCTATTAAAACTTTTGATTAAAGTTATGAATTATATTGCAAAAGCAAATCATTCCTCTTTTATAATTTGATGCCGTGATTAATTTTGCCTCATTTGCAGAGACAGTAGCATCAAGTGCAAGATTAAAATCTGAAAGTGTAAAGTTGGAGGTACATGACTGAAAAAACGTTTACTATTCCAATAAAAAAAAATAAAATGAAGCTTAAATTTTTCATTTATCCTAAGATAGATTTATGTTATTGGAATAGCAGTCTCTTTGATAGATTTAAAACCTCCTTTTATCTCGATTAAATTATGCACTCCCCTGCTTTTTAAAATTGAAGCAGCAATCATACTCCTATATCCTCCCGCACAGTGAACATAAAAATTTTTTTCATCTGGAACATCTGATAAATAATTATTAATAACATCTAAAGGGGTGTTAATTGCAGAATCAATCCTTTCATTATCATATTCAGAATTTTTACGTACATCAAAAATAACAGAATCATTATTTTTGATTTCTATTTCAAATTGCTGAGCTGAAATAGATGTTACTTTATCAATCTGATTTCCTGATTCTTTCCAAGCTGAAAAGCCACCTTCTAAATACCCTATAGTATTATCAAACCCAACTCTTGATAGTCTTGTTATGGCTTCTTCTTCTTTTCCTTTTTCAACAACTAGTAAAATAGGTTGTTTTACATCTGCTATTAGAGTTCCTACCCAAGGAGCAAACCCACCCTTTAAACCAATAAAAATTGATTTAGGTATATGTCCTTTTGCAAAATCCTGTTGATGCCTAACATCAAGTATAATAGCTCCTGAATCATTAGCTGTTTTTTCAAATTCTAAAACTGATACTGGATTAATACCTCTATCTATAATCGAATCGATATCTTCATACCCCTCTTTGTTCATTTTAACATTTAAAGGAAAATAGGTTGGAGGAGGCATGAGTCCCTCTGTAACTTCTTTAATAAACTCTTCTTTAGTCATGTCTGCTCTTAGGGCATAATTCATCTTTTTTTGATTTCCAAGAATGTCCACTGTCTCCTTCATCATGTTTTTACCACATGCAGAACCTGCTCCATGTGCAGGGTAAACAATCACATCGTCAGCCAATGGCATAATTCTATTTCTTAAGCTTTCATATTGAATTCCAGCCAAGTCTTCCATTGTCATGTCATCAGATTTTTGAGAAAGATCAGGACGACCCACATCTCCTAGAAAAAGGGTGTCTCCACTAAATATAGCGTAATCTTTTCCATTATGGTCTTTCAATAAATATGTTGAACTTTCCATGGTATGGCCTGGAGTGTGCAAAACTGTAATTGTACAATTACCTATTTTAAAAACCTGATTATCAGTTGCTATTATAGCATCATAATTTGGATCAGCGTTTGGCCCGTATACTATTGGAGCTCCCGTCTTTTTTGATAAAGTCAAATGACCACTAACAAAATCTGCATGAAAATGCGTTTCAAAAATATATTTGATTTTTACATTATTAGACTTCGCTTTTTCAATATAACTGTTTACTTCTCTTAATGGATCAATAATAGCAGCCTCACCATCACTTTCAATATAATAAGCTCCTTGTGATAAGCATCCAGTATAAATTTGTTCTACTTTCATTTTATTCTAATATTTCTGTATTTGCTTGCAAACTTATTTTTTCTTCAATCTTATTTTTTGGATTTTTATTTTTAAAATAAGCAAAAGCCTGCTGAGTATTAGCAAAAAAATGTTGACTTCCAATAGCTTTTGCAACTCCACTTTTAAATAAACTATCGACAACCGGTCCAATTGCACCAGCTATATAAAATTGAATATTTTTAGATTTTAAAGTTAAAACTATTTCATTTAATATTTTCATTCCGCTAGAATCAATATAATTAATCCCCCCTGAACTAAGAATAACAACACTTAATTTACCTTTTTTTTGATTAACTCTTTCAAGAAGCTGTTCTTTAAAAAATTGTGAATTTCCAAAATATATTTGCTCATCAAACCTTAGTAAAAGTAAACTCTCATAAGTTTCAATATCCTGTGTAAACCTGTCTATATCTTTAAAATAATCAGTTCCTTTAATTTTTCCTAAAACAGCAACATGTGGCTGAGTAGATCGATATACTAATAATAATAATGAAGCTAAAACTCCTAAGATAATCCCTTCTTTTATCCCAATAAAAAGAGTTATGAAAAACGTGAATAAAAGAATATAAAATTCGCTTTTACTTGATTTCCATAATTTTTTGGGTGATTCAAAATCAATTAATTTAAATACAGCAACCATTATGATTGAAGCTAAAATCGTGTTGGGTAAAAAATAAAATAATGGAGTCAAAAATAAAAGAGTAAGTCCAACTACTATAGCGCTTATTATTGATGCTAATCCAGAATTAGCTCCAGCTTGATCATTTACTGCTGTTCTAGAAAAACCTCCAGTAGTTGGGTATGATTGAAATAAAGAGCCAACAATATTTGATGCTCCTAAAGCAATTAATTCTTGGTTGGGATTAATCGAATAATCTTTTTTTTCTTCAATAGCCTTTGCAACAGAAATAGCTTCCATAAAAGCGATTAATGCTAGTGTTAAAGCTAATGGTAATATTTTTGTAATATTTATCAGTTCAATTTCAGGTAGTCTAAATGAAGGAAGGCCCTCAGGGACTACGCCTACAATCGATACTCCAGAGTTTTCTCCAAAATATTTAATCCAGACACTAGAAAGAATTACCGCTATCAAAGCTCCAGGAATAGATGGGTTTAGTTTTTTTAATAAAACTAATATTGCTATTGCTATTAGTCCAATAAATAAAGTGATTAAATGGATTTGAGAACTTTTATCTATGAACTCAATTAATAATAAATGTATTTTATTGCTTGATTCAAAAGGAGCTCCAACCAAATGCTTTAATTGACTTAATCCGATAATAATAGCTGCAGCAGATGTAAAACCAGAAATAACAGGTTTAGAAAGAAAATTCACCAAAAATCCCATCCTTAAAAACCCTAAAACAAGTTGAATTAAGCCCATGAAAAAAGCTAAAAAAATTGCCATTGAAATATATTCATTAATTCCTGAAAGCTTTAAAGCTGCTAATCCAGAAGCAACCAACAAGGAGTCCATTGCTACTGGACCAACTGATAACTGACGAGAAGTACCCATAATAGCATAAATAACTTGAGGGACCAAGGCTGCATAAAGACCAAATACCGGGGGTAATCCTGCAAGAAGTGCGTATGCCATTCCTTGAGGAACTAGCATAATCCCAACCGTTAGACCAGCAACAAAATCGTTTTGAATTGACTTTTTTGAAAGATTAGGAAGCCATTCTAATATTGGAAAATATTCTTTCATGTTAATCCGCAATTTAATACTTTAATTATAGGGTGGTTATAATTAATAATCACTTTTTGGAATAACCGATCCATGAGGATCAATTAATTCATCCCCTAACATTTCTCTCATTCTGTTAAAGAAACTCGAATTCTCTATGTGCTCTATTTCTTCAGCAATTTCATGAACTTGATCTACTGAAAAATTCATTTCTTTAACTAAATATAATTCAATAAGCCTGTGTTTTGAAATAATTTCTATTGCCTTTTTTCTTCCTTTAGAAGTCAATTCAATTGGCTTATATGGCATTGTATCAATAAACCCCATCTTCACTAATTTATTCAACATGTTTGAGACAGTAGACTTACTTACTTTAAAAAAAATACTGAGCGCCGTAACTGTTACCTTATTATTTTTCTCTTCAAACTTGTAAATAGTTTTTAGATAATTTTCTTTTTCAATTGTTTTTTTCATAAATGTTTTGTAGTATAAAACTTTATAATAGTTTTGCAGTATAAAACTTTTTTTTAGTGTATCGAATTCTATATATATTTTTCATTTTTGTTAAAATATCATATGCCCAAGTTTATCCTATAACAGGCAAAGTGTTTTCTGAAGGTTATCCTCTTCCAGGTGCCTCTGTAATAATTAGCGGAACCAAAATAGGAACTATAACTAATCAATCTGGTTATTTTATCATAAACGTATCTAAGGTAAAGAATCCCAAAATAATTATTTCATATATAGGGCATAAATCTTTCAGTCAAAAAATAAGTTATAGTAGAAAAAATATTGGATCAATTGAATTAAAGTTAGATGATCAATTAAATGAAGTAGTTATTTCTGGAACATTAAAGCCAGTTTCAAAACTAAATAGCCCCGTACCTGTTGAAGTTTATACTAAAGATTTTTTTAAGGGAAACCCAGCCCCTTCTGTTTTTGAGTCAATGGGGATAATAAATGGTGTTAGACCCCAACTAAACTGTAATGTTTGTAGTACTGGAGATATTCATATTAATGGACAAGAAGGCAGTTATACAATGGTTTTAATTGATGGACTTCCAATCGTAAGCGGGTTATCATCAGTTTATGGATTATCTGGTATACCACAATCTTTAATCGAGCAAGTTGAAATTGTTAAGGGACCTGCATCAACTCTTTATGGGTCAGAGGCAATAGGAGGATTAATCAATTTAATAACTAAAATGCCTGCAAATGCTTCGAAATTTTCTTTTGATTCCTTTACCTCAGGGTGGGGAGAAATAAATACAGATTTAGGTTACAAGTACAAATCAAAAAACAAAATACAAGGCATTTTAGGTATAAATTATTTCAATTATTCGAATCCTATTGATAATAATAATGATGGGTTTACAGACTTAACACTAGTAGATAGAATCTCAATTTTTAATAAGTTGGATTTCAAAAACAAACTATCTGTTGCAACTAGATACATTTATGAAGATAGGTGGGGAGGACAAATGAACTGGTCTTCAAGTTTTAGAGGTGGAAAAGAAGTATATGGAGAAAGCATCTATACTAGTAGAATTGAGGTTTTTGGAAAATATGATTTTAATAAAAACTTATTTTTTCAATTTAGTTTTAATAATCATGATCAAAATTCAGTTTACGGAAGCACAATATATAACGCAAAGCAATCAATAGGTTTTGGTCAATTAATTTGGACTAAAAATTTAAAAATTAACTCTTTTCTTTTTGGTTTAGCATATAGATATACATATTATGATGACGATACAACAGCAACATTTAATGAGGGTTCATCATCTAATATGGCAGAGATAACAAACCTTCCAGGTTTTTTTATACAAGATGAAATAAAAATCAATGATTTAAATACAGTTCTCCTAGGCTTAAGGTATGATCACAATTCAATTCATGGAAACATATTCACTCCAAGATTAAATTATAAAATTACTAATCAAGACAAATCTTCAACTGTAAGATTTAGCATTGGATCAGGTTATAGAATTGCAAAGGTTTTTACAGAGGATCATGCAGCTTTAACTGGAGCTAGAGATGTTGTTTTTTTAAATGATTTAAAACCTGAAAGATCATGGAACACAAACATGAATTATGTAAAAAAAATATATGCTAAACAAGGTTATATACTAGATTTTGATGCCAGTATTTTTTGGACAAAATTCTCAAATAAAATTGTTCCAAATTATGATATAAATCCAAATCTCATAATTTATGATAATTTAAATGGTAGATCCATAACTAAAGGAGCATCAATAAATTTTAATTCATTATTTAATAATGGACTTAGAATTAACATTGGTGCTACTTATATAGACTCATCAATTATTGAAGATGGAGAAGAGTACACTCCATACTTAACAGAAAGCTTTCAAGGAGTTTGGAAGATTGAAAAGAAATTTATTAAATCTAAGTATAAAATAGATTTTACTGGAAATATTATAGGGAAAATGAGACTTCCTAGATTAGGGTCATTGGATCCAAGAGATGAATTTTCTCCAGTTTTTAGTATAATAAACTTACAAATAACAAAGTCTCTTAAGAACAATTATGAATTTTATGGTGGTGTTAAAAATATTTTAAATTTTACACCTGCTGAAAATAGTATTGCCCGCTCATTTGATCCTTTTGACAAAAAAGTACTATTTGATCAAAATGGAAATGCTACTCAAACTATTGAAAATCCATATGCACTTACATTTGATCCATCATATGTTTACGCTTCCAATCAGGGTATTCGATATTTTATTGGAATGAGATGGAGTTTAGACTGATCTTAATAGCAATCTAAAAGTAGTTGACCATTATTTTCAAACTCGCTTAATGATTGATTGAGATTTTTTGATGATATTTCTTCAAGAACATCAAGAACATCGTGCTGCATTGATAATGATCCACATATCATTATTACTCCATTATTTTTTATTGTATCACAAACTTGATCTTTGTTTTCAATTAAAACGTCTTGAACGTATTGTTTTTTATTTTCTTTCGATAAAGCCTTATAAAAATGTGAAAGATTATTTTTTGATATAGCTCTATTTATATATTTTTCATAAATTTTTAGAGACTCCTTAGTTCTTCCTCCCCAAAATAAATATAATGGTATTTGAGTATTATTTTCATTAATCATTCCAAGAAAAGGAGCAATACCTGTTCCATTAGATATTAAAATAACAGAATGTGCTTTTTTTGGAAAATGAAAATTAGAATTACTTTCAAAAGTAGCATTTAAAGAATCACCGATATTGAGTTCACTTAAATAAGAAGAACAAAAACCTTGATCATGTTTTTTTATACTCAATAATAAATCTTCACCAATCTTTCCTATAGAATATTGTCTTGTATAATTATTTTCTTTTGGGAGAATATTTAATAAATCTCCAGACTTAAAATTGAAGTTTTTTTCAGACTGTAATTCTAATAAAAATGTATTATCAATATTTAATTGTTTTCGATTTATGACTTTAAAATAATTGGTTTTTAATTTCTTTTTGATCGGTTTAGTTATTTCTAAATTTAAATTAATTGCTGTAACCTTTGACCATTTTTTAATCCAAAACTCAAAGGCGCTTTTTGATTCTTCATTAATCTTGTAAAGAGGCATTATTGATTTAAACTTGGGATTATTATTAAGTATTTTATCAACGTCAATAGCAAATTGGCAATAATTTGGATACATTAATGATCCAAAACCTACAACTGAAAAATTCATTTCATTTACAGGAATACTAGTTTCTAGTTTTCTTTCAAATAAGCGAGCATTTGATGGAGCTTCTCCATCCCCATAGGTGGCAGTAAACACAATAATATTCTTTGCTTTTTCATATTGAGTATAGTCGCTTAATGATGATATAAATGCATTCTTTCCTGCTTTAACTAAGCTGTTATAAAAATGTTTGGCAAATGTATAAGTGTTACCTGTTTCTGAACCTACTAAAATTATATACTCACATTCATTTTCGCCCAATACTTTATTTGTTTTTTTACTTTTAAGAATTCGTTTAAGTCCCATTGAAAATCCAGAATACATAAAAAATAACATACTTGAACTTGCTATAAATAAAATAATAGACCATAATATACTTCCTCTTCCTGTATGTAAAATTAAGTTCCATCGTGCAGCTAGTTTCATAAAAGGATAATGAGATTCTTTAATAACTCTTCCCGAAAACTGATCAATAATTAGCACTCTATCTTTAAGAGAAAGTTCAAAAAAATCTTCTTTAGATTTTGAAAAGGGAAAAGTTAAACTTCTAACTTCTTCTAATGAAATAGTTTCAAAAAAGCTTGTTAATGATTTGTTATTCACTAATTCACTTTGTTTATCATTCCAACTATAATTCAAATAATTCTTTGGTAATAACGATAATTTCTCGATTGACAAAAACACTCCCGTTACTGCAACTATTATTATAGGAAGAACCAACCACCTTCCCAAAACAACATGATATTTTTGATTAAAATTACCGTCCTTTACGCGCTTAAACCACTTACTAAAACCACCTTGTCTTTTTGCTAACAAAAAAATTCCTGTAACTCCGATAAAACAGAGCAGCAGTGAAACTAAACCTACAAAAATACGACCAATAGTTTTGAGGAAAAGTGATCGGTGTAGATTAGTGATGAAACTGAAAAATCGTTTTTGTTTTTTGACCAAACCAATATTTCCTCCAGTTATAGGGTCTATGTAAATTTTCTTTGCTTGTCCATCATCTGTAATTACTGACGCTATAACAAAATCATCCTCTGTAACTTCTATTTTAATTGTTTCTTTATAATTTTTATTGAGACTTAAAACAGTTTGATTGAGTGAAACTTCCTCAAGTGAAGTCAAATTATATGGCTGAATTGAAACTGCTATAGGTTCAAAAGCGAGAATTCCTCCAGTTATGGAAGCGATTAGTAAAAAAAGTGAAGAAATTAATGCAAGTAAAAAATGACTATATCTCCAAATAAGAAGTGACATATATTTTATCTAATTAGAAATCATCCTTATGTAATGTATAAATCCACTTCCTTCTATTTTATTATTAATATTTTCAGAGGTCAAATCAAACTGAATATCTTCAATATAATATTTTTGGTCCTCAACTGAACTTTCAAACCTAACGCTATAACCTTTATCGATCTTATCGTTAGGTATTTTTATCAAACTAACTGTTCGTTCACCTCCACTCACTGTTTCTCCAGTAATGGCATCAATATTATTTCTAATTTTGCCATAAAATCTCCACCATTTACTTAATTCATTATACCACTCTTTATCTTTGCCTTGAACAAAAAGTGTGCTTTCGTAATCTCCTTCTGGGTTAATTAGTGATATTATGATATATGCGCCAAACCCATCATAATCTGTCATCTGAATCATACATTTAACATTAGTAGTGTCTAATATTTTTGAATATGAAAACATTAAGAAACTTATCAAAACTATAACTATTGAGGTTTTTAATCTATTTTGCATGTTGTCTAAGTTTATTTAAATCAATATTATTTTTTGAAATCTATAAAACAGGTTACAAAAATAATTATTTATACTTAATCTAAATAAAAGAATTGAATAAAAATTTTTAAAAAATTAAAATTATTTAATCTTCTTTTTTAAAACCATAAAAGAATTGTCCAATAAAGTCCTTAGACATATTATTATCTCCTTCATATCCAAGTTTTATTTCTCCATCTTTGTGAGGAACATAATTAGTCTTAAATATATAATCCCAAACACTTAAACTGATTGCAAAATTGACTCCAATTTTAAATTTCTTTGGAGATGAATGTGCATGATGATGAAGGTGCATAATTGGATTATTGAAAATATATTTTAAAGGGCCATAACTAAGCTTTATGTTTGAGTGATTTAAATGCCCAATAGTGATTGTTAGAAAATGAATTAAATATGCTTGCTCTGGCTCAAAACCACCAATCAACATTATAGCGAAAACTTTTAGAGGTTTATATAAAATATTTTCCATCCAATGATAACGAAAATGTGCAGCAAAACCCATTTCCTTAACCGAGTGATGAACCTTATGGAATTTCCATAAAAACGTATACTTATGCATTAAAATATGTGTGGTCCATTGAAAAAAGTCTAAAATCACAAAAAAAATGAGTAATTGAATTAATGGGTTAAAATGGGAAAGATTCAATATAGAAATTGAATTTGAACTTATATTAAAAGCATCAAACATCATTTTATTAAAAACTTTATAAAAGCCAACAATAATTATTGAGAAAATGAAAAAGTTAAAAAACATATAAAAAAGATCTAACCAAAAATCTTGTCTAAATATTTTCTGATTCTTTCGCCAAGGAAAAACTAATTCAATAGTCCAAACCACCGATGAAATAATAATTAAACCCCAAAAGTAATTTTCACTAATTGGAACTTTAAAGAAAAACTGCCTTACAGTCCATTGTAAGACTCCTAAAAAAGACTCTATAAATAACTCAAAATATTCCATGGATCAAACTCAAACTAATTGTTAAAAAATAATATGCAAATAAAAAAGACAAAAATAAAAATAATGGAAACTGTAATTTGAAAGGTTGAGAAGTGTTTTTTCATGTGATAAAATCATCATAAAGATAGTCAACTAATTGAAACTAAACTCTATTATAAATTAGGGTTGAAAGGTTCACTAATATGAATAGAAACTAACACAAATTTAAATTTTTTGTTTGTCTCTATTGCTCTTAAATTCCAAATCAAAACCCTTTTTGTCTTTCACGAAATTAAAGTAGTTACCCGTACTTTTTTCTTCTTTAATCGGGTGTTATTTAATTTTTCCACCAGGACAACTGCTATTGTTTTTGGCACTGCAACAAAAGCACAATCTTGCTTTAACTCAATTATTCCTAGTTGGTCTTTTGTAATATTTCCTTGTTTAAAAAAAAGTCCTGCAATATCACCTTTAGAAATCTTATCTTTTCTTCCACCAGAAATAAATAGTGTTTCCCAAAACTGAGGCTTTCTTAATGCTTTTTTTGAGATATTTACAACTTTAGGTTTTTTAACATACTCTGGAAAGTCTTCGTTTTCTCCTCTCAAAACATAGGCAGTTCCTTTAGAAACTACTCGAGCAGCTCTTCCATTTCTATGGACAAACTCTTCTTCGGAACGAGGCAGTTCGAAATGAATAATAAATTTTAGTTCTGGAATATCTAAGCCTCTTGAGGCTAAATCGGTAGCTATTAAAATCGAGTTGGTCCCATTTCGAAACTTTATCAATGAACGCTCTCTATCTTTTTGCTCCATTCCGCCTGAAAAGCAGCTATAGTTTAGCTTATTTTTATCTAAAAAACGACTTACCTTATCAACACTACTTCTTAAGTTACAAAATATAATTCCATTTTGATTTCCAAGGTATTCTAATAAATTTAATAGGGTTGTCAATTTATTTTTTGAAGAGGACAAGACCGTTTTAACCTCTAATTTCGAGACTACCTTTTCTTTTAAATAATTGACCATCTTGGGTTGGTCCAAGCGCACAAAGTCTGGAACTTTAATACTTTGCGTTGCCGATGTTAAAACCCGTTTATTTATATGGGGCAGCTGATTGATAATTTCACGCATCTCCGACTCAAAACCAACTTCAAGAGACTTATCAAACTCGTCTAATATAAGTGCTTTTATATATTTCTTAGAAAACCGATCATTACTAAAATGATCTGCAATTCTACCGGGAGTTCCTATTAAAATTGAAGGCACATGCTTGATCTCAATCTTGTCCTTAGACATGGGACGGCCACCATATACAGCATTTACTTTAAATCCAGAACCCATAGAACGAACGACCTGTTCAATTTGGATGGCAAGTTCACGTGAAGGAACAATAATTAATGCTTGCAGCTCTTTACAATTCGGATCTAGAGTCTTGATAATGGGCAATAAAAAAGCCAAGGTTTTACCTGTTCCTGTGGGAGACAAAAGAATTGTGTTGGTTGTTGATTCTATTATAGAAATAGCCTCCTTTTGCATTGGATTTAGTACATGAATATTTAATTTTGTTAAAATATCTTGTTGTTCTTTGATGCTATTTGCCATAATAATTAATCCTTTTTTAAAGTAGATTTTTTTGAAATTGTTACACCTGTATTTGCTAAATAATTTGCAAGCACTTTCTCTATTAATTCTTCTTTTGTAAGGTGATGAAAAATAGTTCTCACCTGCTGTTTAAATTCAGCTGAAACACTACGATTTGATTTGGTTTTAAATATTTTTTTTGCCCATAACAAACCGTTGTTTTCTTCAATGCTTTGTGCATCTCCTTTTTTGAATTCATTAAACTTAATACCTAATTCCTTTTCAAAATCAGCAATTTCTTTAACTTCTTCTTCTTGAACTATAGTTAATGAAAAGCCTTTTACTCCTGCTCTTGCTGATCGTCCACTTCTATGCACGTAAGCTTCATAGGTGTCAGGTAAATGATAATTCACAACATAGGTGATTTCTTTAACATCAATTCCACGAGCTGCTAAATCGGTTGCAATAAGAATATCTATATATCCTTTTCTAAATTGATCCATAATCCGGTCACGAATTCCTTGCGTTAAACTTCCATGAATCGATCCCGATGAGAATTTATTGATGGATAAATTTTTACCTAATTTATTGACAGCTGCTTTTGTTTTGCAAAAAATAATCCCTCTTTCTCCTTCTTTAGCACTTAAAAAGTGCATTAAAACATTCAGTTTTTCTATTGGCTCTACAACCATATAGTAGTGATCTATGCCTTGATGACCCATCATAGTCATGTCAGTTTCTATTTGCAAAACATCCTTTGACATATAATTTTGAATCAATTGTTTTATAGCGCCAGAAAGAGTTGCGGTAAATAATAGTGTTCTACGATTTTTTGGAATTACTTCGATAATACGATCTAAATCATCTTTAAAAGCACTCACTATTTCATCTGCTTCATCCAACACTAAATACTTTATGTTCTTAATATTTATAGCACTACGGCCAATTAAATCTATCAAGCGTCCAGGTGTTGCAACAATAATATGCGTTTTAGTTTTTAAGCTCTCTATTTGAGATTTTATTGGAATTCCACCGTATACTGCTAAAACAGAAATCTCAGAAATGTACGCTCCATAAGTCAATAAATTGGCATAAATTTGTTGACCTAACTCTCTGGTAGGTGCTAGTATCACAACTTGAACATGAGTTTCTTCTATGTCGATTAACTGCAACAAGGGCAATCCAAAAGCAACAGTTTTACCCGTTCCTGTTTTTGCCAAAGCAACAAGATCTTCTTTTTGATTGAGTAACAACGGAATGATCTTTTTTTGTATATCTGTGGGAGTAGCAATTTTCAAATCTGCTAAACCTTTTTGTAATAGTTGGTTAATTCCTATATCAGAGAAAGATTTTGACATAAAATTGTTTTAAACAAAGATATATATACGAAATCCGATAATCGAATAAATTGGAGCTCTAATTAATTTAACTCAACGGTGAATGAATTGAGCAAAAAATAAAGGCTAATAGAATAATAAGTTTGCTCCCCCAAATGACCCCAGTTAAACAAAAAGGACATTAAACTATAATAGCATAAAATAGATATGGCAAATACAACAGGAAATATTAAAGGTGAAATACGATTAGCTGGTGGTTCTTATTTATCTTCACACAAGACTTGTCATGGAAATCAGCGAGATAGAAAATTATTTGTAGATAAAGAAACTGCTAATACCCATATAAGTATTGTTGGATATAAACCCTTAATATGAAAAAAATAATCTCAATAGTAATATTATTTCTTCTTCATTCATGTGATCAGTCAAAACTTAATATTAAACCTAATTTTATTATAGTTTTTGTTGACGACATGGGGTACGGTGATTTAGGATCATATGGACACCCTACAATCAAAACTCCCAATCTGGATAAAATGGCACACGAAGGACAAAAGTGGACTCAGTTTTACTCTGCATCAAGTGTTTGTACACCAAGTCGTGCAGGATTATTAACAGGACGACTACCCATAAGGAATGGTTTGATTGGTAGAAAACACAGGGTTTTTTTTCCTGACTCTAAACATGGTCTTCCTGATTCTGAGATAACCATTGCAGAAAAATTGAAAAAAAATGGATATAAAACTGCCGCAATAGGTAAATGGCATCTAGGTCATAAAAAAGAATACCTTCCCCTTCAACATGGCTTTGATTATTATTATGGAATACCATATTCGAATGATATGGATAAGATTAATAATGAAACATGTTGTCCAGGATCACAGTATTGGCAGAAGTATGAAAATGAAAGACCTGAATCAACTAACTATAATGTTCCTCTGATTGAAAATAATGAAATCATAGAAAGACCAGTAGATCAAACAACAATTACTAAGCGATTTTCGGATAAAGCAGTTGAATTTATAAGAAATAATAAAGAAGATAATTTTTTTATTTATTTAGCTCATAATTTACCTCATACCCCGCTTTATGCTTCAGACGATTTTATAGGAAAAAGTAAAAGAGGGTTATATGGCGATGTAATTGAAGAAATTGATTACGGAATGGGTTTGATAGTTGAGGAATTAAAGAAGAATAATCTTGATAAGAACACAATTGTAGTTTTTACATCTGATAATGGTCCATGGCTCCCCTTTGAGTCTCACTCAGGCTCTGCAGGACTTCTTAGAGAAGGAAAGGGTTCTACCTGGGAAGGGGGACAAAGAATTCCTGGAATATTTTGGGGAGCTGACATAAGCCCCGGAGTAGTCAGTGATTTAGGATCAACGATGGATATCTTTCCTACTTTATTAGAAATGTCAAATACTAGTATGGTCGATGATAGAATAATGGATGGAATAAGTTTAAAGAATACATTATTAAATCATGAACCCAGTAAAAGAGAAACAATATTTTATTATCGCTCTAGGGAAATTTATGCAGTTAGATTTGGCAAATATAAAGCTCACTTTATTACTCAAGGTGCTTATAATTATCCGCCAGGAAGCGATAAGAAGAAAGTTTTGAAAAAACCATTACTTTATAATTTAAATATTGATCCATCTGAAAAATATGATATAGCAGATAAAAACCCTGAAATATTAATTAAAATCAATAAGATTGTAGAAATACATAAAAAAAACTTAATTGCTCCTGAGGATTTGCTAAATGATAGGGAGGGGGCTAAGTGAATATTGCTATTTGGAGATGATAATAGGTGTGTTTTTAATAGTGGAATCACAAAATACATTAAAAGAATTAATAAGAAACTTGATGGCTTTGTATTTCTTTTGTTTTCAATTTTTTATATTTATTACAATTAACCCTAGGCAATATTCATAAGTTATTTATTTCTTATCACTCTCTTTATTTGACAATAAAGTTTAATTAAACACAATCATGAAACATCTGTACCCAGTATTATTTTTTTCTTTTTTTCTTTCAAGCTGCACTGATAACTTAGAAACAAAGCCTAATATATTATTTATAATGTCTGATGACCATGCTTATCAAGCAATAAGTGCATACGATGACCGACTGATAAAAACTCCTAATATTGATAGAATTGCAAATGAAGGTATGCTCTTTAACAATGCATGTGTTACTAACTCAATATGTGCTCCTTCCAGAGCAGTAATATTAACAGGAAAACATAGTCACATCAATGGTAAGATTGATAATCATGCTAAGTTTGATGACTCACAAACTACTTTTCCTCAACTTTTTCAAAAAGCTGGATATCAAACAGCTATGTTTGGTAAGCTTCATTTTGGAAACAATCCAAAGGGAGTTGATGACTTTCTAATACTTCCTGGACAAGGAGACTACATTAATCCTAAATTCATAGGAAAAGAAAAAGACACAATAATTAGTGGGTATGTAACAGATATAATTACTGATTTAACATTGAATTGGTTTAAAACCAAAAGAGACAAAAACAAACCATTTTTAATGATGTACTTACATAAAGCTCCTCATAGAGCATGGTGGCCAAGTCCAGAAAAGTTTGCAGAATTTTATGAGAAAGAGTTTCCAGAACCTGAGTCCTTATTTGATAATTACTCTGGAAGGGGAACTGCTGCCAAAACAGCAGAAATGAATATTTTAACTCATATGCAATATATGCATGACAGTAAAGTTAGGCCCTCAACTATAGAGGAAATGGATAAAGTAGAACCTGAGATTGTTTATGTTAAAGGTGACGGAACTTTAATGCGTCCAACTGCAAAAGGATTTACTCGTCCTTTTGGAAGAGCCAATGAAGATCAAAAGAAAAAATATGATATTACTCTCGATAAAATCAGCAAAGACTTTAAAGAAAATTGGCCGAAAATGAATAATAAAGAAAAAATGAAATGGAAGTTTCAAAGATATATGCAAGATTATTTAGCAACTATTTCTTCCGTTGACGATAATGTTGGTCGTGTTTTGGATTATCTTCAAGAGTCTGGACTAGATAAAAACACAATAGTGGTATACACATCTGATCAAGGATTTTATTTAGGGGAACACGGCTGGTTTGATAAAAGATTTATTTATGATGAATCCTTTAAAACACCACTAATGATCAAATGGCCTAATATAATTACACCGGGAACAACCAGTGAAGAAATGGTTCAAAATCTAGATTTTGCTCAAACATTTTTAGAAGCTGCAATGATTGAAGCTCCTGAAGATATGCAAGGAGAAAGTCTTATTCCTTTATTAAAAGGAGATTCTGAGAATTGGAATAGAGATGCAGTATATTATCATTATTATGAATACCCTT
This sequence comes from Candidatus Marivariicella framensis, assembly GCF_982709265.1. Classification (NCBI taxonomy): domain Bacteria; kingdom Pseudomonadati; phylum Bacteroidota; class Flavobacteriia; order Flavobacteriales; family Flavobacteriaceae; genus Candidatus Marivariicella; species Candidatus Marivariicella framensis. The sequence goes on from NZ_CEXPNT010000018.1 coordinate 17,976, forward strand.
CAGTACATATGGCTAAAAGACATTATGGAATTGTAAGTAAGGAATTCAAATTAGTTCACTTTTATTATGACGTTGATGAATGGGAGTTATATGATCGTTTAAAAGACCCTAATGAAATGAACAATATATATGAAAATCCTGAATATAAAAACATAGTTGATGAATTAACTCAAGAATTAAAAGAAATGAGAATTAAATATAAAGATTCTGAAGAGCTAGATAAAAGTTTTATTTATTGATTTATAATCATTTGCCTCCCTTCTATCATTTAGTTGAATTTCATTTGAGAATTTTCTCATCAAAAAATGCATTACCTTATCATTACTTAAATGATTAAAAGCTGCTTTTAAATTCTCAATAACTTAATTAAGTTCTGTCATTGTGGATCAAAAAATAAAAGGGAGATAAACTTTCGAATATCTCCCTTTTGGTACTCGAGGCGGGACTTGAACCCGCACGACCGCAATGGTCATTGGATTTTAAGTCCAACGTGTCTACCAATTCCACCACTCGAGCAAAATATACTTAGAGCGAAAGACGGGATTTGAACCCGCGACCCCCACCTTGGCAAGGTGATGCTCTACCCCTGAGCTACTTTCGCAAAAGGTTTACAAATATAGAATAAACATGTAAATAGCAGTTAAAGCTGAATAAAAAAATTGGGTTTTTTTTAAAATTAATTAATACCCAATCTTCGTTTTATTTCATTTAGCTTCATTAAGGCCTCTATAGGGGTAAGTGAATTAATATCTAATTCATTTATTTCATCCCTCAATTGCTCTAAAAGAGGGTCATCAAGTTTAAACATTGTCATTTGTAGAGAGGACTTATTGTCATTCATTGAATCTGTTCTTTCCTCTAATGCATGACTAGATTCTAGAGCTTTTAACTTTTTAGCTGCTGTTTGTAATATAATTTTCGGCATGCCTGCCATTTTTGCTACATGAATACCAAAACTATGAGCGCTACCTCCAGGTTCTAGTTTTCTCAAAAACAAAACCTTATTCTTGAGTTCTTTTACAGAAACATTATGATTTTTAATTCTAGGAAATTGCTGAGACATCGCATTTAGCTCATGATAATGGGTTGCAAAAAGAACTTTAGGCTTATATGGATGTTCATGAAGAAATTGAGCTATTGCCCATGCAATAGATATACCATCATAAGTACTTGTACCTCGTCCAATTTCATCAAGCAAGATTAGGCTTTGTTTTGTGACGTTGTTTAAAATTGTTGCTGACTCATTCATTTCAACCATAAATGTTGAAGCTCCTTTTGAAATATTATCACTTGCTCCAACTCTAGTAAATATTTTATCAACTATTCCCATTTCAACAGACTTAGCAGGCACATAGCTGCCCATTTGACCCATTATAGTTATCAGTGCTGTTTGCCTAAGAAGAGCGGACTTTCCTGACATGTTTGGTCCTGTTATCATGATTAATTGCTGATCCTTGTCGTTTAATGTAACAGTATTTGGAACATAAGAGGAGTCTCTTGACAATTTTTGCTCAATTACTGGATGTCTTCCCTCTTCAATAAAAATTGAGTTTTCATCTATAAATTTTGGACACACATAATTGTGTTTTTTTGCTGAAAATGAAAAACTCCACAAACAATCTAGAAAAGAAAGTTCATTTGAAGCCAGCTTAAGAGTGTCTAAATAACTCTGAAGCTCATTTAGAAGTTTTTCATAAAGACTCTCTTCAAGAATTTTTATTTTATCCTCCGCTCCAAATATTTTTGATTCAAATTCCTTTAATTCATCCGTTATATATCTCTCAGCATTAACTAGGGTTTGCTTTCTGACCCACCGCTCTGGAACTTTATCTTTATGGGTATTTCTTACCTCAATATAATATCCAAAAACATTATTAAATGCGATTTTTAATGAACTTATTTTAGTCAGGTTTATTTCGTTTTTCAAAAGATTGTCTAAGCGTAACTTAGTAGTAGAAAGCAAATTTCTGAGTTCGTCTAATTCATCAGAAACTCCCTTAGCTATTACATTTCCTTTATTAATTGATGCAGGCGCATCTGAATCTAATGTCCTTGAAAGTAAATTAACAACCCCCTCTATTGATGGGAACCTAGAGGCATTGTTTTTTAAATTTTTATTTCCACTTTTGTTTAAAACATCTAGGATATTTGGGATCACATTTAATGAACTATTTAGCTGAACCAAAGTTCTTGGAGCAACCTTATAAGTTGATATTTTAGCCATCACTCTTTCTAAATCTATAACTAATGGCATAAAATCTTTAAGAGCTAGGTAAACCGATTCGACATTTATGATTGATGAAACAATTTGTTGTCGTAAGTTAATTTCTTTAATGTCTTTCGAAGGGAAAGCAAGCCAATGTTTCATGCGCCTGGCTCCCATTGAAGTTTGAGTGTGGTCTAGAATTGAAATTAATGATACACCTTCAATATTCGAAGGGTAAAATAATTCAAGATTTCTAATTGTAAAGTCATCCATCCAAACGTAATCTGAACTAACTAACCTTTGAATCTTGGTTATATGCTTTAATCTTTTTTGTTGGGTTTCATATAAATAATGAAGAATTGCTCCAGCAGAGTTACTTCCTTCAAACAGATCATTAATCCCAAACCCACTTAATGAATTAGTTTCAAAATGTGATGTTAATTTTTCATTGGCAAAATCATTTTCAAAAACCCAATCTTCAACAAAAAATGTAGGAAATTGTGATCCGAAAGTTGCCTCAAAAATTTTTTTATGTGGTTTTGCAACTAATATTTCACTTGGAATAAAATTTTGTAAAAATTGTGCAATTATATTTTTAGTTCCTTGGCCAACCCAAAAATCTCCAGTAGAAATATCTATAAATGATATTCCAATATTTTTTTTTCCAAAAAAGACTGCACATAAATAATTATTTTTCTTGTGATCAAGAATTGCATCATTCATAGCAACACCAGGAGTAACTAGCTCAGTTACACCTCTCTTAACAATTTCCTTAGTTAGCTTCGGGTTTTCTAGTTGATCACAAATAGCTACACGGTAACCTGCTTTTACTAATTTAGGTAGATATGTATCCAAAGAATGATAAGGAAATCCGGCAAGAGGTGTTTCACTAGCACTTCCTGCACCTCGTTTAGTCAAAACAATACCCAAGATTGAGGCAGCTTTAATAGCATCTTCTCCAAAAGTCTCATAAAAATCTCCTACACGAAACAACAACAAAGCATCAGGATGCTTTTCCTTGATTTGATTGTACTGTTTCATTAAAGGCGTTTCCTTTATTTTATTTTGCACTTTTTTGCTTTTTACGAATGTACACTTTTATGAAAATCAAAAAAAGAAAATCAAGTAGACTGTGGCTATGTTTTGTTTATTTTTGAAAATGCGAAAGTTGAAAAATAGTGAACTTAACAGAAAAACAATATCTGAATATAAAGCAGCGAATAAAACTCCATTAATTATAATTCTAGATAATATTAGAAGCATGAATAATATTGGGTCAGTATTTCGAACTGCAGATGCTTTTTTAATTGAAAAGATTTATTTGTGTGGAATCACGGCAAAACCCCCACATAAAGATATTCAAAAAACTGCACTAGGCTCAACAGATTCAGTAGATTGGGAGTATTTTGAATCAACTTATAATTTAATAAAAAGTTTACTAGGTAAAGGAGTAAAAGTTATCGCTATAGAACAAGCCGAAGGTTCAATTTCTTTAGAAAATTTTAAACCTGAAAAGCATGAATTATATGCATTTGTTTTTGGAAATGAAGTTAAAGGCATTTCACAGGAAGTAATTGATTGTATAAATAATACAATAGAAATTCCTCAATTTGGGACTAAGCATTCTTTAAATATATCTGTTTCCGCTGGAGTATTAATTTGGGATTTTTATAGCAAAATTAATGGTTAATGAGTTTTCTTAACAAATACTCTTGACCTTTTTCATCTTTGAGGTTTAAAATCTCTTTTGGACTTAATACAATCAAAATAAAGTTGTGTTTATCATCAAAAACAATTTCATATTCCTTGGAAATAGAGTCTAAATAATCTTTTGAAATTTGATTTTCAAATGATCTACCTCTTTCAATAATTTGTTTTTGTAGTTGTAAAGTGTTTTGATTTAAAAAAACTATAATTTCTGGAGCTCTTAAACCATGATTGAGTTTTTTATATTCCTCAATATATTTTTTAAATAAATTTTCGTGAAGATTGTTTTTCGCAAAAACTAATGATTTTCCAATCCAAAAGTCACTAATTGTTTTTCTTTTTGATGAAATTAAAAAATGCTTATTTATTTGATTTATTCTTTCATTTAAAAAAAAATTTTCAACTTTTAATGAAAACTCATTTGGATTAGAGTAGAACTCTCTTAAAAATGGATTTTTTTTATAATTCTCATTTAACAATTCAATATCAAAATGAGATTTAATTTTTTTACTTAGGGTTGTCTTTCCTGCTCCAATGTTCCCTTCAATCGATATGTAAGAATACCTCTGCCAAAAAGGGACATAATAGCTGTTGTTTTTTATTTTTTTTACATCTGAATTATCTTTAGATATAACTAATAAGTTTTTGATTGATTTATTAATTTTTGGATGAATAAAGTCAGAGGAGATGTCACGCATTGGAATTAGCACAAAATTTCTTTTAGATATATGTGGGTGAGGAATGATCAAGTCCTCTGAATTTAAGATTAAGTTGTCGAAAAATAATAAATCAAGGTCTATTTCCCTAGATGTATATTCACCACTTTCACTTCTTACTCTTCCTAAAGAATCTTCAATCGATAATATTTTTTTTAATACTATCTCTGGTGAAAATTTTGTTTTTAAAATTACACATCCATTATAAAAATCTCTACTTTCAAACCCCCATGATTTTGTTTTATATAAATTAGAAACCCTCATGATTCTCCCTACCTTAACTTCAAGTTCTTTAAGGGACTTGATTATATGGTTCAATCTGTTTCCTTTATTACTTCCAAAAGAAATATAGACTTGATGTGAATTAGCTTTAATCATAAAACAAAATTACAAAACGCTATCTTTGCATGAATGAGATTATTCAATCATAATCTTAAAAAAATATAAGATAAATTAAATGAATGCTTCAGATAAAGTTTTTGCTGAAAAAATTTATCTTTTTTTAAGTGCTCTATTTATAACTTCACTTGTTGTATCTAATATTATTTTTCAAAAATTTTTTTATTGGTATCCTTTTGATTTTTCTTTATTTGGTCAATCTTTATTTGAAATATCTGTAGGATTACTTCCTTATCCACTGACATTTTTAATTACAGATTTAATATCAGAAATTTATGGTAAAAGAAGAGCTAGTATTGTTGTTGTTATTGGAATATTTGCTTCTTTTTTTTCTGCTGGAATTTTACTTTTAGGAAATGCCCTGCCAGCCGTTGACTATTCTCCAATAAATGATTCTGTATACGAAAAAGTTTTCTCACTATCTCCAATTGCAGCTTTAGCATCTATGATTGCTTATTTAATGGCTCAATTTATTGATATTCGTATTTATCATTTTTGGAAAAAGTTGACTAAAGGAAAAATGCTTTGGCTTAGAAATAATTTTTCAACTTTTACCTCTCAATTTATAGATAGCCTAACTGTTGTTGGACTTTTATGTACATTTAATGTCCTTAGCTGGGATAGTTTCTTGGGACTTTCAACAGCTTCTTTCATTTTTAAAATAATGATTGCAATAGTTGATACCCCTTTTTTATACATTTTTGTTCATCTTTTTAGAAAAAGATTTTCATTAAAACTCGGAGAAGAAATAGATTGGAATACAAATGATGAATGAACCTATACGTTTAAATAAATACTTTAGTGAAATAGGATTTTGCTCTAGACGTGCTGCAGATAAATTAATAGACCAGGAAAGAGTTTTAATTAATAATAAAACGGCAATAGTCGGTCAAAAAGTCAATCGTGATGATATAATCAAGGTTGACGGAGAATTATTAAACACAAAAAAAGAAAGACAGGTTTATCTTGCATTTAATAAGCCTATTGGGATTGTTTGTACTACAGACACTAGGGTAGAAAAAGACAACATAATTGACTTTATTAATTATCCATCTAGAATCTATCCAATTGGAAGATTGGATAAACCAAGTGAGGGTCTGATTTTCTTGACTAATGATGGAGAAATAGTAAATAAAATTTTGAGAGCAAGAAATAATCATGAAAAAGAATACTTAGTTACTGTAAACAAGCCTGTAACTGATGATTTTATATCTAAAATGGGAATAGGAATACCAATCCTAGACACTATTACCAGGAAATGTTTTGTAAAACAAACTCATAAAAAACAATTTAAAATTATTTTAACGCAAGGACTAAATCGTCAAATAAGGCGAATGTGTGAATATTTAGATTATAGAGTAATTAAGCTTGTAAGAACAAGAATAATGAATGTTAATTTAGACCTAGATGTTGGAAAATATAGAGAGCTTACTTCAAAAGAAATAGAATCAATAAAGGAATTAGTTGTAGATTCAAATAAAACTATTGACTAGTTAATAGTAATTAAAACTTCAGTTCCTTCATTACCTCTAATATTACAAACAGTATCGTCATCAAAAATTAAGTATTGACCTTTTATTCCTATTAAAAGGCCCTCAAATGATGTTGACTTATTTAAATTCAAGCTACTAACTTTTTTAGGGTAATTTTCAATGGGAAAATCAAGCTCAGTAACACTCAAGTCATTCAAAACAAAAGGCTTTAAATCATTTGATAAATTGTCAATTGCTTTATTTTTAGATAATTTCCAGTCAATTGGTTCAAATTCATTTTGCAGCATTTTACGCCAATTAGTTTTATCCGAAAAAACTTTTTTAAGCTCTACCTCAGCTTTTCCAGCAAGATATCTATTTGGAACCTCTAATATTGAAATTGCACTTTGAGCTCCCTGATCAATCCAGCGAGTTATAAGTTGTTCCTTTTTTGTTACTCCAACTTTGACATGACTGCTTAGAGATAAATAGACTATATGAGGTTGTAGTTGCATTTTTTTTTCAAATTCTAAATCACGATCTTCAATCCCTAAATGTGCTGTACTTAATTCAGGTCGAATAATCCAGTCTCCTATAAAAGGTGATTCAAAAAAACAATTTTTGCAGAAACCTTGTCTAAATATAGATTTATTTTTATTACAGTTTAAACACTGCTCTCCAATTTTAATAATCTTTAATTCCCGGCCAATACATTGATTAATTTCAATAAAATCATTTTCAAATGACAAAAAATATTTTATTGGAGAATTGTTATATGTATGCATTTTTTTTAATACACCCTTAAACATAGATCAAAGTTTTTAAATTTACTTTATAAATATAAGCAACCTATGCCAATTCCTTTGTTTCATTCTATAGCATCATGGGCTTTAAAAAAAAGAATTACACAAATCGAATTATTTGTGAAATACCCTAATGAAACTCAGCAAGAAGTCCTACTTAAGCTTCTAAATACTGCTAAAAATACAGAAATCGGAAAAAAATATAAATTCAACTCTATTGAAAATTATGAAGATTTCAAAAACAGACTACCAATTGTAAAGTATGAAGAAATTAGTAAATCTATTGAAAGATGCAGGCAAGGAGAACAAAATATTTTTTGGCCATCACCAATAAAATGGTTTGCAAAATCAAGTGGAACAACAAATTCAAAAAGTAAATTTATACCTGTTAGCACTGAATCTCTTGAAGATTGTCATTATAAGGCTGGAAAAGATATGCTTTCTCTTTATCTGAATAATAATAAAGATTCTCAACTAATGGTTGGAAAGTGTCTGAGATTAGGGGGTAGTGGGGAATTGTATGAAAACAACAATAGCTATTTTGGTGATCTTTCAGCTATTTTCATAGATAATCTTCCTTTTTGGGCAGAATTAGGAAGTACGCCAAGTAATAAGGTGTCCTTAATGACTGAATGGGAGAGTAAAATGGAAGCTATAATTTCAGAAACTTTAAATGAAAAGGTAACTAGTTTGGCTGGTATGCCTTCCTGGATGTTTGTGCTTCTTCAAAATGCTTTAAAAAGAAAAAAAGTAAAAAAAATAAGCGATATATGGCCAAATATTGAAGTTTATTTTCACGGTGGGGTTAATTTTAAACCCTACAAAAATCAATTTGAAAACCTATTCAATGATAAGCAACTTAAATTTTATGAAATATATAATGCTTCTGAAGGGTTTTTTGCAATTCAAGATCAAAATAATAGCTCTGAACTTTTGTTAATGCTAGATTATGGTATTTTTTATGAGTTTCTGTCAATGGATTCATTTAATGATTTAAAACAAAATATAATCCCTCTTTGGGAAGTGAAAGTTGGTATTAATTATGCTTTAGTTATAACAACTAATGCTGGACTTTGGAGATATTTAATCGGAGATACAATAAAATTTACAACTTTAAAACCTTATAGAATTAAAATTACTGGTCGTACTAAACATTTTATTAATGTTTTTGGGGAGGAGCTAATTATAGAAAATGCTGAAGAAGCAATAAGTTTATCAGCAAAAGAGTTCAGTGTGTCAATTATAAATTATACAGTTGGTCCTGTTTTTATGAAAAAAAATTCAAAAGGAGGGCACGAATGGCTCATTGAATTTGATAAACCACCTAAGAATATTGAATATTTTTCTATTTTTCTTGACAAAAAACTAAAAGAACTAAATTCTGATTATGAGGCTAAAAGGTATAAAAGTATGACTCTGAAAAAACCATTAATAACTATTGCTAAAAAAAATTTATTTTATGAATGGCTGTCTTCTATCAATAAATTGGGTGGACAAAATAAAATTCCAAGATTATCAAATTCAAGAAAATATATTGATTCACTTCTAAAAACAAATATTTGATTAAGACACCGCCTTTAAAGCTGGAAGTTCAACACTCTTAAATTGCTCTTCTGCATAAATCTTATTAACCTTCAATTCAGAAATCTCAGTACCAGGTAGTTCAAACATAGCTTGATTGAGAATTCCTTCACATAAAGAACGTAATCCTCTTGCTCCCAAATTATAATCTAAAGCTTTTTGAACAATAAAATCTAGTGCTCCGGTTGTAAAGGTTAATGAGATATTATCCATAGAAAATAATTTTTGATATTGTTTTATAAGAGCATTTTTCGGGTCAGTTAATATAGATCGTAAAGTTGACTTATCTAGAGGGTTCATGTGAGATAATACAGGGAGTCTTCCTATTATTTCAGGTATTAACCCAAAAGTTCTTATATCTTTTGGTGTTATGTATTGTATTAAATTTTCAATATCAATTTTTTCAGTCTTAATTTGACTTTTATAACCAATTGCCTGAAGGTTCAGTCTATTATTAATTACCCTATTAATACCATCAAAAGCTCCTCCTGCAATAAATAAAATATTAGAAGTGTCAACTTCTATAAACTTTTGATCTGGATGTTTTCTCCCTCCTTTGGGGGGAACATTGACAATCGTACCCTCTAATAATTTCAACAATGCTTGTTGAACTCCTTCTCCTGAAACATCTCTAGTAATTGAAGGGTTATCTCCCTTCCGTGCAATTTTATCTATTTCATCAATAAAAACTATTCCTTGTTGAGCTTTTTCTAAATCATAATCTGCAGATTGAAGCAACCTTGTCAAAATACTTTCTACATCTTCTCCAACATATCCAGCCTCAGTAAGAACGGTTGCATCAACAATTGCTAATGGAACCTCCAGTAGTTTTGAAATTGTTTGAGCTAAAAGAGTTTTTCCAGTTCCTGTTTGTCCAACAAGTAGCAAGTTACTTTTTTGAATTTCTATATCTTCTTTTGATTTTTGATTAGCAATTCTCTTGTAATGGTTATAAACTGCGACACTCAAAACTTTTTTTGCTGTCTCCTGTCCAATAACATATTCATCTAAAAAAGCCTTAATTACTTTTGGGAGTTTTAATTCTATACTAAACTCCGACGTATCAACCTTTGTTGATTCCTCTTCAACTATTTTATTTGCTTGACTAATACATTTTTCACATATGTGCGCATCAAGTCCTGCAACTAATATCTGCGTCTCCGGTTTTACACGACCACAAAAAGAACAAGTTAATTCGTTTTCATTACCCATTTTTAATAATTATTTTGCGGCCTTTAAAACTTCATCAACCATTCCATATTTTTTAGCTTCTTCAGCCTTCATCCAATAGTCACGATCACTGTCGTCAGTCACCTTATCCATTGATTGTCCTGAATGTTTCGAAATAATTTGATATAATTCATCTTTTAATTTAAGAATTTCTCTTGTTGTAATTTCAATATCAGAAGCCTGACCTTGAGCGCCTCCAAGAGGTTGATGAATCATTACTCTTGAGTGAGGTAATGCAGACCTTTTACCAGCCGTCCCAGCACATAATAAAACTGCTCCCATTGAAGCTGCAATACCCGTACAAATAGTTGCTACATCTGGAGAAATAAATTGCATAGTATCGTAGATTCCAAGACCTGCATAAACTCCTCCGCCTGGAGAATTTATATACATTTGAATATCTCTCTTAGCATCTGTACTTTGTAAAAATAAAAGTTGTGCTTGGATTACATTTGCAACATTATCATTGATGGCTGTTCCTAAAAACATAATTCGATCCATCATGAGTCTAGAAAAAACATCCATTTGAGCCACATTTAATTGCCTTTCTTCTATTATATAAGGAGTCATGCTACTTACTATTTCATCATAATACATAGAATTTATCCCATGATGCTTAGTAGCGTAATTTTTAAATTCTTTTCCGTAATCCATATATTTATTATTATAATCTTTATTAAAAATAGTTAAAAAAACTAGGCTTTTGCATAAGCCTCTTTTACAAAACTTTCAAAATTGATTTTTTTTACTTTCAATGGGCCGTGCTCCTTATAAAAGTCTAAAAGCTTTTTACTCATTAATTGCTCTTGAAGTCGTTTTCCTTCTTCTTGATTAGATAAAATTCGGTTTATTGTTCCTTCCATCTCCTCGTCTCCAGGAGCAGGTTGTCCATATTGAGCCATTTGCTTTAATATCATTTCTTTCGCAAAATCCTTTAGTTCTTCAATTTTAACCTGTAGGTCATTATCCACAATGATTTTTCCCTCAATTAATTGATACCTAATTCCTTTCTCAGATTTAGCGTATTCTTTTTCTGCTTTTTCAGGACTTAAAGTTTCTTTTCCTGAATTTTGCATCCATTTAACTAGGAATTTTTCAGGTAATTTAAATTTTGTGTTTTTAATCAGAAATTCCGTAACATCATTAAGTAGTTTTTGTTCAGATTGTTGCTCTAATTGCTTTTCTATACCCTCTGCAATTTTTAATTTTAATTCTTTTTCAGACTTAACAGTTCCTGGCTCATAAACTTTATCAAATAATTCTTGATTTAAATCAGCAAGAATTCTTTCATTAACTTCTTTAATTTCAACCGAGATATTTCCAATTATATTTGATGCTGCTTCGTTACTAATTCCCAAAATACGCTGAGCTTTGTTTGTTTCATTAAACATCCCCTTTCCCTCAATTGAAATTGAACCCCCTGGCTTAGAAGCTAATATTAAATCTTTATTCTTTTTTCCTTCTATGTCGTTAACTGTAAATGTTGATGTTGTTTCTATTCCATTTTCTTTAGAATCAAAAGAAGCAGTTATTTCATAATCTTTTTTAACTTCTTGTTTTGAAATTATTTTACCATATTGTTTTAAAATATTGTTTAACTGATCATTAATCATTTTATCATCAGCTATGATTTTATAATGTGTGACTTTTTTTCTTGTTTTGAGATCAATTTCGAATTTTGGTGACAACCCTAGCTCAAAGTTAAAGTCGAGGCTTTCAGATTTCCAATCTAAATTATTATCCATAATCGGCATAGGGTTTCCCAATATTGCTATTTTTTCGTCTTTAAGATACTTGTCTAAACTTTCTTGTAATATTTTATTTACTTCATCAGCAGTTATTGAGTTTTCATATTGTTTTTTTATCATCCCCATTGGGACATAACCTTTACGAAAACCTGGAACATTGGCAGTTTTACGATAATTTTTTAATACCTCTTCAACCTTGGATGCAAAATCCTTACGATCTAAGTTAATTGTTATGATTGAATTAAGTGAATCAGTATCTTTACGTGAAATTAGCATTTAAAATAATTTAGTGCGCAAAAATACAATAAAATAGGCCCCTATCCAACGAGTTTTAAATTAAGAATTGTTGGTTTTGAGAATGTAAATTATATTAGCTTGGTAATTGTAGGTTAGTAAACAGTTTTAAAGTTTTAAAAAATTAAACTTTATGTGTTGTGCTAACAAAATAAAATCATATTTTTGCCGACCAATTCATTAATAAACAGAAGGTCGGGTACCTTCACAAATTAATTTTTATGCCAGTACGAATTAGATTACAAAGACACGGAAAAAAAGGAAAACCATTTTATTGGGTAGTAGCAGCAGATTCTCGTTCTAAGAGAGATGGGCGTTACTTAGAAAAAATAGGCACTTATAATCCCAACATAAATCCAGCATTAATTGATATCAATGCAGACAGTGCTTTAAAATGGTTGGAAAATGGTGCAGTTCCCTCTGAAACTGCCAGAAATTTACTTTCCTATCTTGGAATAATGTTGAAACATCATCTTAATGGAGGTGTCAAAAAAGGGGCGCTTACGCAAGAACAGGCTAATGAGAAGTTTGATAAATGGTTGGAGGAAAAAGAAGAAAAAATTCAAACTAAAGTTGAAGGTTTGAGTAAAGAAGAATCTCAGACTAAAAAGAAAGCTCTTGAGGCTGAAAAAGCTGTTAGTGATAAAAGAATAACAGACGCAGCCAATGCTTTAGCTGAGGCTAATACTGAAGAAACTACTGCTGTTGAAGAGACTCCTGCTGCTGAAGAGACTCCTGCTGCTGAAGAGACTCCTGCTGCTGCTGAAGAAACTGCTGTTGAAGAGAATCCTGCTG
>NZ_CEXPNT010000019.1:0-29435 GCF_982709265.1 Candidatus Marivariicella framensis
AATTCAGCACTAACAGATGAAAATAAACCCGTCTGGGGAACGTGTCCAGATTAGGCATATCCTCTTCAGTAAGTTCAGGTATTTTTAATTCATTACTTTTAAGTTAAATATATACGCTATGAAAAATATAATCTTAACTATTTTATTTCTTCTTAGTTAAGATGTTTTTGGAAAAAACATCTTATTTCAATTTGACAGTCTTTGCGAGTATGACATCTATCTTTTTTTCATATTGCCAAACTACAACTTCATTGGATACTAATAACTTAAGTCTAGAATCAAGCCCCTATCTTTTACAACATGCGCAAAATCCTGTGTTTTGGCAACGCTGGAAAAAAGGTGCTTACAAAGAAATGAACACAACGGATAAACTTCTCATAATTAGTTTGGGGTATTCAAGCTGTCACTGGTGTCATGTAATGGAAAAAGAAACTTTTGAAGATATAAATGTAGCAAAAGAGATGAATGAAAACTTTATTAGTATTAAAGTTGACCGAGAGGAAAATCCTGATGTTGATAATATATACATGACAGCTGTACAAATGATGACCGGAAGCGGTGGGTGGCCGCTAAACGTAATATGTTTACCAGATGGTCGTCCAATCTATGGGGGAACGTACCACTCTAAAAAACAATGGCTTGAAATCTTAACTAAGGTGCAACAGCTTTATACCACTAACAAAGATAAATTGATTGCATATGCAGACAAAATTGAAAAAGGAATTCAACAAGTAAACTCAATTGAAATTTCTACAAAAATAAATAATTTCTCACCTAAATTATTGGAAAAAGAAATTACACTTTGGGAAAAAAAGTGGGATGAAAATCATGGAGGAGAGAAGCAGAATCAAAAATTCATAACCCCTGTAAAGTTCAATTATATTCAGCAATTTCAGGCACTGACAGACTCTCCTAAAGTAACAATTTATCTAAAAAACAGTTTGACTACTATTGCTAATAGTGGTGTTTATGATCACGTCGAAGGAGGTTTTTTTCGATATAGTATTGACTCTTCCTGGAATATTCCTCATTTCGAAAAAATGCTTTATGACAATGCACAAGTTTTAGGGTTATACTCTAATGCGTTTAAACAGTTTCAAAATCCACTTTTTAAAGAACGTGTATATCAAACCTTTAGTTTTTTAAAATCTCGAATGTTTAACAAAGATGGAGGCTATTATTCTGCTATAGATGCAGACAACAAAGACGGAGAAGGGCAATATTATTTATTTACTAAAGAAGCGATTCAAGAAATAGTTCAAGAAGATTTCGACCTATTTATAGACTATTACAGGATTGATCTTAATGCTCCTTTTGAAGAGCAATATTTCTTACTAAAGAAAAATATAATTAATTCTGTTTTTACAGAAAAGCATAAAACTACAATTGCTGAATTAGATCAAAAGAATAAAGTGTGGCTTAAAAAATTAAAGACTAAAATGGAAAAAAGAGATTTCCCAACTATAGACACAAAAATCATCACCTCATGGAATGCTATGTTGGTAATTGGACTTTCAAATGCATATGAGGCCTTTAACGATGATATATTTATAGAAGAGGCAAAATCTTTATATGGCTTTTTAAAATCAAATTGTTATAAAAAAACTAAGTTTTTTCATACATTTCAAAATAAAAAAACTAAAATTGAAGGTTTTCTCGAAGATTATGCCTTTATGACAAAAGCTGCATTGTCTCTCTATAAAAACACCCAAGAGATCTCCTATTTGAATGATGCACAAGAGTATACCAAAACCATTCAATTAAAATTTAAAGATGGATCATCTCCATTTTTCACATTCACTGAGGAACCCACCCTAATCTCAAAAATAATAAGCTTAGATGATAGTGTAATCCCATCTTCAAATGCTATAATGGCTGAAAATCTTTTGACCATTGGACATTTAACAGGAATCGATGTTTATTTAGAGCAATCAAAATTGATGCTTCAAAGTATGTTTTCTTATTTTGAAGGAGGAAGGAGTAGCGATTACACTTATTGGGCTAAGCTTTTTACAAAGTATGCTTATCCCTATTATGAAGTAATTATAGTTGGACCCAATGCATTATTTATGAAGGCTGAATTTCAGAAACACTATCTTCCTAATGTTTTATTTCAAAGTAGTAACATAGGCAGTAAACTACCTTTACTAAAAGATCGGTTTTTTAAAGGAGAGACTTATATTTATGTCTGCCAAAACAAAGTTTGTTTACGTCCTGTTGAAACAATAAAAGAGGCCATTGATCAAATTAAAAGCTTAGAAAATTTACAATCTTCTCAGAAAACTGTAATTCCTTTTTTTAATAGCATTCCTATAAAAAATTAAATTAATTAAGGAAATATCTAAAGAGCTTGAAATTTCAAAAGAAGCGAAAAAACAAAATAAGTGGGAATTTTTACTTTCTATTCAGCCTTTAAGGTTTAAGGGGGGAACTGGTTCTCCAGTTAATGCAGTAGCTGTTTTTTAAAAAAAGTAATATTACAAGCATATCTTCTTCTTTTAATTCAGGTGTTTTTATAATTGGGTTTGAACTTAATTGAATCTAGCGAGTATGACTTACTTATGTTTCTGCCAAGACTTACTAAATACCAAAAACAATACACCACAAAGCAGCCAAGCAGGAAGAGTTACAAAAGATAAAAAGACATCAAATTGAATTGATATAAAGTAAAATATACCAAAACTAATAGCCCAAGCCCAAAAAACCGATTTGTTAAAAGAAAGATTAGCAGCTTCTGCATAATTTTTAATTATACCCACCTTTTTATGAAAAAAATGCTCAAACACGATGATGGCTCCGAAAGGTGCCAGGATAAATCCATAAAGCGCAACAAAACCTAATAATTTCATGGCGAATGCAGGAAATAGACCAGCTATAGTTGCAATAGCTCCAGCCAATATAGTCGCTTTTGCAGTGGATAATTTTGGTAGAATAGCTTGAAAAGCCAAACCAGCTCTATAGATGGTAGGGTTAGCCGTAGTCCAACCAGCTAGTACTACAGCAATAATTCCAAAAATACCAATCGCATTATTTGCTAAAGGACCAGGAGCTACAGGAGGTGCATCGCCTACACTTAAAAAAGCATGAGCCTCTGGAGATTTTAAATATACAGCATATAATAAGGCCGCGGCTATCCATGCCATATAGTGACCAACGTACATGCCAGCAGCGGAAGTCCATCCTGCTTTTGCTTTTTTAGCAAATCTAAATACTGATAAATCTGACATACCAATATGCATGGCACCATTAGCAAACCAGGACCAAATAACCACATGCCAGAAGGTAAATTTAATTTGACCCGGAAACGGTTCAGAGCCTTCACCCCAAATGTTCCAAAAATCAAAAAAACTAGTAACGTTCAATTGGTTTAATGCTACAATACCACAAGCTATAAATGCTATAACAATTATGGGAGACATCCAGTTAGCTGCTTTGGTTACCGTATCGTAACCACGTGCAGCAATAATTGATATTACAGCACCAATAAGAATAACGATGATAGCCCAAGTAAGGCCATTGGGCATCGTATCGGTTAGTTTGGGCATGGGCATGTCAAATGGAACACCAACAGCAGTAGCAGAAACGGTTATCATAGATCCGGCTAAAAAGCAGAATAAAACACCATTGGCAAGGTTATAACCTGTTACCAATTTTTTGCCACAAATTTTTTCTAATTGAAAATATAAAGTCAATCTATTTTTTACGGCAATTTCAGCAGTTAAAAATCGCCAGCTTAAAACAGCTAGTAAATTACCAATTAATAAACCAACAATTAGATCGAAGGCACTAACACCAGCAGTTAAAAATAAAGGGCCAATCATAAATTCAGTCCCAGCAGCGTGTTCGCCGGCATACATCCCTATAAAACTTTTCCATCCTTTAAGTTTTGATTGAGATACAGGTGTTCTTTCAAACTCACCACCTGCTATCTCTTCAATTACCTCTTTTTCAATATCAAAAATTGTAATAGCTTTTTTTTGTTTGCCCATATTTTAAAGTCCTGTAGCTACTGTGTTCTTTCCTCTTTCTTTAATTAAAGTGTCACGAATATTTAACGAACGGTAAGCATTAATAGGGCTTAATGCACCACCGCTACTTAAACGGACTTTTTCAAGTAATGATCTTACATCTGTTCTATAAGCCCCTTGTAAAATTTCTTGACATTTAACCACATCATTATTTAATTGTGCCACTTTTAGTTCTGCTTGATCAATTAATAATGCTTTGGCATAGGCCTCTTGTATAGCTTCTAAAGATTGAATTAAATCTTCTAAAGGATCTTTGACGTTATGGCTGGCATCAATCATCCAATTCAAATCTGGGTTTTGTGGATTATTTTCCATACCATAAACCAGTTCATTAAAAATTAAGAATAAAGCATAAGGTTTTATACTTCCAACGGTTAAATCATCATCTCCGTATTTACTATCGTTAAAGTGAAAACCTCCTAGCTTTCCTTTCAATTGTAAAATAGAAACAATTTGCTCGATATTGCTATTTGGCAAATGGTGCCCTAAATCAACTAACGTAAATGCTTTATCTCCGCATCCGTTAGCTAACATTAAAGATGCTCCCCAATCTCGAATAACTGTACTGTATAAATTTGGTTCGTAGGGCTTGTATTCGATTAACATTTTCCAATCATCTGGCAATCCCATGTATATATTTTTTAAGCTATCTTGTGTGTTTTGAAAAGCTGTTTGAAAGTTGTTTTGACCGGGGAAACAAGAGCCATCCGCCAACCAAATGGTTAAGCATTTGGAGCCTAATTTGTTGCCAATATTAATGACATCTAAATTATGCTGTATAGCTTGCTCTCTAACAGCTTGACTGGTATTGCTTAAAGACCCATATTTATAAGTTTCTATAGCATACTTTTGGTCTTGGAAAGTATTTGAGTTTACCGAGTCAAATTTTATATTTAAAGCATCAGCTTGTTCTATAATGGCGTTATAATCTGAAGGAATATCCCAAGGAATATGAAGAGAAACAGCACCAGCCGTTTGAGTAAGGCTTTGTAAAACACCAACATCTTCCAGTTTTTGTTCCAAATTTGAAGGTTCCCCATAAAACGAAAACCGCCCAAAACGTGTTCCTCCAGCACCTAATGCCCAGCTTGGAATGGCCACTTGGAGTTCAGACAGTTTTGAAACAATATCTGAAACATTATGACCTTTTTTACTTAATTTATTTGCTAAAAAATCAAAGTTTTCAATATGATTTTTTAGGCTATTCTTATTTAATTTTACAATGTGTTCTTCTTTTATTTTCACGCTTATTAACTTTTTTATTGAATAGAAACCTCCGAAAGTATATTTCAAATTTATGAGAGTTTTTTAATTTTTAAAATAACTCAAGCTATTTATCAGTTTTCATCTTACAAAGGCATTGGCCATACCTTCATCAATGAAGACACAAGAGCTTGACTTATTAGCCCCACAATTAAAATAAATATTAATTTTTTTTAATTTAATTTCATTTTACTTAAGTATAATTTCAATTAAAGTGTGAATAGGATCTTTTAATAAATTTGAAACATCAATAACTAATCCAAACTTATCATTTCTAAATGATAGGTTTTTTTGTGAATCAACATGTTTTATACTTTTAATTTTAACCGGTCCATTTTCAATATGAATTATATTCAAATCTGGATTTAACAAATGTAAATAGACTGTTTTACCTTTTTGAGTGGAAACAAAATCTTCATTAGGAGGGATTGGCCCTTTTCGAGTTCCATAAATGGTAAACCCATTGTCTTTTAACCAAGTTCCTATTGATTTTAAAGATTTTTGATGTTCAGGCTGAATTTTACCATTTGGCATTGGCCCAACATTTAAAAGCAAATTACTTCCATAGCCGGCAGCTTTAATTAAATAATGAATCAATTCTTTATCCGTTTTGTGTTTTCGGTCCTGTAAGTTAAATCCCCATGATCCGTTGATCGTTTCACAAACTTCCAAGGGGACAGAACCAATCTGATCTAATGCTGTGCCCCAACCAGTAGTGTTTTTTCCAGGTAAATCTTTTTCAAACATTTGAAAATCCTCTCCATCAATCACCCCAATGTGATGATTGTTTCCAATTAAAGCTTGAGGTTGCAATTCATGTATCATTCCATAAATTTCTTCGTAATTCCAATTAACCTTCTCTTTACCAAAATGTTTTCCGTCCCACTCTTTTTGATCCCAATGTCCATCAAACCAAATACCCCCTATTTCCCCATAATTAGTTAACAGCTCCTTCAGTTGAGCTTTCATGAAATCAATATAATCATCCCATTTACCTTCTCCTCTTCCTTGAATACCTTCTCCTGTTCTACCTCTTGGAAAATAATCATCACGATTCCAGTCTAATAATGAATAATAAAAAAATAATTTAATTCCTTCCTTACGGCATTCTTCAGCCAAGGCTTTTAAAACATCTTTACCATAAGGTGTTTTATCTACAATGTCGTAATCCGTTACTTTAGAATCAAACATAGAAAAACCATCATGATGTCGGCTTGTGATGGTGATATATTTCATACCAGAAGCTTTAACCAAAGACACCCATTCAGAAGGGTTGAAATCAATAGGATTAAAAAATGAAGGTAATTTTTCGTATTCTTCAATACTTATATTCTGATTATTCATAACCCATTCACCATCACCCAAAACACTATAAACTCCCCAGTGAATAAACATTCCAAAACGGGCGTTTTGAAACCAAGTACGTGCCTCTAAATTTTCAGGGCTAGGTTGGTATTTATGTGCTTGACTAAACAGACCGCTTGTACAAAAATAGAATATAAGAAAAAGTTTATTGAAAAAATTTAAAGTTTTCATGATTTAATTATTAACTACTTTTTTTATAAAGTTTCGAAAGTCGAATTAGACTAAAGATATCAAATTTTACTAAATTTAGTATACTATGAAAAATCTACTTCTTGTTCTACTCTTTGTTACTTATAATTTCTCTTGAACAGATTAAAAAATGAAAAATCTGTATATTATATTAGGCATTATGATTATCATAAAATGGTCAACTTCTTTAGAAGTCTTGTAACGGACCTAAGGGGGCAAATATTGGCTAACCATGTCCTCTAATTAAGTTTAGGATTATTTCGTTATATTTAATCATCTTTTGTTCAATACGATGAGAAAAATCACTTTTTCTATATTTATTACATTTAAGGAAGTCATCACAATGAATTAACTCTTTTTAAAATGAATGAAGAGAAAATAACAACAGAAAGTGATATTATGAAACTTAGTGCAGTTTTGATGCTGATATCTTTGTTGTATATTTCATGTAACAGACCTAAGCAACAAGGCGCTATCCAAAGAAGTCCAAACATTATTATAATAAATGCAGACGACCTAGGCTATGGCGATTTGGGATGTTACGGATCAAAATTGAATAAAACACCCAAGCTTGATGAAATGGCTGAAAACGGGATACTACTGGAAAGTTTTTATTCTGCATCAGCCATGTGCTCACCCTCAAGAGCTTCGTTGCTTACAGGATGCTATCCTCAGCGTGTTGGCTTTGGCAGGTTACCCAATGAAATCGGGCATGTGTTACTTGCCGGAGAAGCTACTGGCCTTAATCCATGGGAAATTACTATTCCTGAAATATTAAAAACCAAAGGTTACAAAACAAAAATGATTGGAAAATGGCACTTGGGAGACCAGCCCCAATTTCTTCCTACACGACAAGGTTTCGACAGTTTCTTTGGCTTACCTTATAGTCATGATATTGCTCCTGATCATTATAATAGCCGATTCAGTTTTCCGCCTCTGCCATTATTGTCTGATGAAATGGTTATTGAAGAAAACCCAGATAGGAGCCAGTTGAATCAGCGATTTGCGCAGGAAGCCATTAAGTTTATAAGAAATAATCAAAGCCAGCCTTTCTTCTTGTACATGGCATTAACAATTCCGCATGCACCATTACTCCCTCCGAATGAATTTCTTAAAAAATCAGATAATGGACCCTATGGTGCCTATGTTGAATTACTAGATTATTGCTCCGGACTAATCCTTGACGAAATAAAGAAAAATGGCATGGATGAAAACACTCTTGTTGTTTTTACATCAGATCATGGGGCATCTCTAAGTAAAATTCAGCCTGGCAGTAATGGAGTGCTTCGAGGTCAAAAAGGAACAACTTATGAAGGAGGAATGCGTGTCCCTGGCATTATTCAATGGAAAGGGAAAATAAAAGCTGGAAGTGTTAGTAACGAACTTATTACACAGATGGATTTATTACCAACAATAGCTTCATTGGCAAATGCCACACTTCCCCATGACCGCATTTATGATGGCAAAGATGTAAATAATCTGCTTTTAAATCCAGATGAAAAAATAGATGATAAAGTGTTTTTCTATCGCTGGATGGATGAGCTTCATGGTGTAAGGTCAGGTAATTGGAAACTGACAGTAAAAGTCCCTCGTAAGCCAATCTTTGACAAACCAGCCCTCTACAACCTTTTTGAAGACCTTGGCGAAAATCATGATGTCGCAGACCAATATCCTAAAATAGTCGAAAAACTGATGAAATTAATAATAGATAGTCGGGAAGATTTAGGTGATGTCTCTACTGGTATAAAAGGCATAAATAATCGGCCGCTGGGCTGGATAGCCAACGCAAGGGCATTAGTAAGTGTAACTGTAAAGCAGGACTAAAGGATAGATGTTACAGAAAAACCCTTCAAATTTTTAACTCCTTGCTTTGGTGCTTGCTATTCCGGAATGAAACACCAAGTTTTGAATTTTGCTTTACAATAAATGTTTATAAAGTTTTTCTGTTTTTTCACAACAAATTTGCTCCATCACTTGTAATAACTGTTGTTTCAATATTGAAATGGTATGATCTCCTCCTTTTTTCCCTAAAGCCGAAACGCCATACATAAAAGACCGCCCTAAAAAAGTAAAATCCGCACCACTAGCTATAGTCCTTGCAATATCAGGGCCAGAACGTAAACCACTATCCATCATTACTTTAATTTCTTTTCCATATTTTGCAGCAATGCGCTTTAACGGCCTTATAGAAGACTCGCCTGCATCTAATTGACGTCCACCATGATTAGAAACTATGATCCCATCTAAACCTAATTTAATAGCTTTTTCTGCATCTGATTCATTAGCAACACCTTTTAACACTAATTTACCTTTCCACATATCTCGAATAGGTTTTATTTTTTCCTCATTAAGTCGTCCAGAAAAGGTTTGATCCATAAACTTGCCAAGTTGTTTTAAGGCTATACCTTTTGGCATGTAGGGCTTCAAGGTTTCAAAACTAGGCTGCCCATGTTTCAAGGTATTTAAAGCCCATTTAGGTTTACCTAAAATTTGAAATATATTTTCAATAGATATTTTAGGTGGCATTGCCAATCCGTTTCTAATATCTCTTGGACGAAATCCAAAGGTTGGAACATCACAAAGAATTACAAGTACCGGACACTCTGCAACCCCCGCTCTTTTTATAATATCATCTCTTAGTCTGTTTTCTGTTGGGTGATATAATTGAAACCAAGCCTTTCCTTCGGTGATTTCAGCAATTGTTTCTATACTGCTGGTAGTTACAGTGCTTAAAATAAAAGGAATATTGTGTTCAAATGCTGCTTTAGCCAAAATTTCTGGTGCTTTAGGCCACATAAGCCCTTGTAAACCAACAGGTGCTATTCCAAAAGGCGCATCATAGGTATGGCCAAAAAGCTCAGTTTTTATATCTGAACCCGTATGTTTGCTTAAATAATGAGGAAGCAATTCTATATCACGTATTTCTTTCGTGTTTTTATGAAGATTAACATCTTCATTACAGCCTCCATCTAAGTATTCAAAAGCAAATTTTGGAATTCGTTTTTTTGCTTTTGCACGCAAGTCTTCTATTGAAGGATAATTAGTGTTAAACTTTATTTTTTTCATGTTTTTTGACATATTTATAAATAAATAATTTTCTAAATCAATTTACGAAAAGTTTTTCCTGCTGATTCATCTAGAGTTAAATTCTGTACTTGACTTAACTTGATTGTTAATATTTGCTATTGACATCCCACTCTTTACTTTTTGGCTTTAAACCTAATTCCTCCAGCTGATTAGCATTCAATTAGATAGTTAAATATATTAATGAACTTTCCAAGTTCTATATCCATAAATTGCAATAAAACAAAAACAAATAAAAGGTAGTATGAATGAGATGTTAACAGCATCAAATGTTCCAATATTTTCCATGTCGATTATGGATCCCTGTAAAACAGGCATTAATGCACCTCCTACAATTGCCATCACTAATCCAGCGGCGCCTAGTGTTGAATCTTCTTCACTTAAACCGTGAAGCGCAATTCCATAAATTGTAGGAAACATCAAAGACATAAATGCTGAAGTTGCAATAAGTAAGTAAAGACCCTTTATACCTTCAATCAAAATAACACCAGAGGTAGTTGCCATAGCACAAACAGCAAATATGGTAAGCAATTTTCTTGAGTTTATGTATTTCATTAAAAAGGTACTGATAAATCTGCTAGACAAAAAAATAGACATAGCCACAATATTATAATTTTGTGCTGCAGCTTTAGAAATACCCAAATTACCTGCATATTGAATAATAAATGTCCAACACATAATTTGTGAAGCAACGTAAAATAATTGAGCAAAAACGCCTTCACGATATTTACTATTTTTAATCAATCTTTTAAAAGAATTTATTGCACTTCCTGGGTTATCATTCTTAGCACGTTTAGGCATCTTTGAGATTGAAATAACACCTAACATTATTATAACTACAACTCCAAGAATAACATATGGGTTTCTAATAATTGCTAAATCATGTGTCCTTATAACTGCCTTTTGAACTTCGTCTAAAGATTTAAAAATCAATTCTCCCATTTCATTTCTTTTGTCTGAATCTAAAGCTGTAAGAATAAATTTAGATGCTACAAACATGCCGAAAAGAGAACCAATGGGATTAAAAGCTTGTGCTAAATTTAAACGACGGGTTGCCGTACGTTCATCACCCATTGACAAGATATATGGGTTTGCAGTTGTTTCTAAAAATGCCAACCCAAAAGTTAAAATATAAAGAGAGATTAAAAAGAACCCGAAAACCTCATACTTAGCTGCTGGAAAAAACAATAAAGCACCAAAGGCATAAAGTGCAAGCCCTAAAAGAATACCTTTTTTATAAGTATATTTTCTAACAAAAAGTGCTGCAGGAATAGCCATAGTACCATATCCTCCATAAAATGCAAATTGAATTAATGCTGCTTTTGCAGTAGAAATTTCCATTATAGAACCAAATGCAGCTACCATTGGATTGGTAATGTCATTTGCAAAGCCCCAAAGAGCAAATAAAGAAGTTATTAAAATAAATGGAACTAAAACTTCTTTTGAAACAACAGGAACTCTTTCTTTACTATTCATTCACTTTTTTGTTATAGATTAATAATTATCTTACAAAAGCATTTGCAACACCACCATCAACATTGATGATATTACCTGTACTCTTGTCTAATATAGCAAGGAATGCAAATACACTGTTCGCTATATCTTTAGGAGTAATCATTTTGTTTAGTAAATTTCTTTTAGCATAATACGCAGGAAGCTCTTCTACATTAATGCCATAAGCTTTTGCTCTACCTTCAGCCCATTTCCCTTTCCAAATTTTACTTCCAACGATAACACCATCAGGGTTTACTGTGTTAACACGAACATTATCTGGCGCGAATTCCGCTGCAAGAAGTCTAGACATATGCAATTGTGCGGCTTTAGCTGTGCCATAACCTAAATTATTAGGACCTGCAACCAATCCGTTTTTACTTGCTATATTAACAATATTACCCCCTAATTTTTGTTTTCTGAAAATAGTAGCAAAACTTTGAGCTAATAAAAATTGACCTTTTACTAATACATTTTGCAATAAATTCCAATCAGCTAGTGTTGTTTCTTCTATTGGCTTAGAAATTGCTAAACCTGCGCTATGTACAATAATATCTACACCACCAAACTGAAGACATGCTTTACTTAATGCATTGACAATAGATTCTTTATTAGTAACATCACAATTGCAAGCTATGGCTGTATCTGTATTATAAGCTGCAGTTGCCTCCTTAAGGAAATCATCCGATATATCAGTAAATACCACATTAGCACCTTCTGCAATTAATTTATCAGCAATAGCTCTGCCAATACCTCCACCAGATCCAGTAACTAAAGCTACTTTTCGTGACAACGGCTTTTCTTTTGGCATACGTTGAAGTTTTGCTTCTTCTAATAACCAATACTCAATATCAAAAGCTTCTTGACGCGGCAACGATATATAACTAGAAATAGCTTCTGCACCCCGCATTACATTAATAGCATTTATATAAAATTCACTTGCTACACGAGCAGTTTGTTTGTTTTTAGCAAAACTAAACATACCAACTCCTGGGAATAAGATGATCACAGGACTACTATCTCTAATCGCTGGACTATTATGGTGTTTGTGATCGTTATAATAAGCCTCATAATCTTTTTTGTAGGCTTCAAAAGAAGGAGCAAGTTTTTCTCTAACGCCATCACTATTTTCTAAATTTTCATCTGGTGAGAGTTCTAAAATAAGTGGTGCAATTTTCGTTCTTAAAAAGTGATCTGGACAAGAGGTTCCCATAGGAGCTAATCTTTCTAAATCATTACTATTAATATATTCAAGAACCACATCGCTATCAGAAAAATGACCAATCATTTGATTGTTTGACGAACATAATCCTCTTAAAATTGGTAATAATAAAGCCGCTTGACTTAAGCGTTGTCCTTTAGGTGAACTTGAAATTTTTTGCTCACTAAAAACACTGCCATTTGCTTTTATTTTTTTGGTGATATAATCTGAAGCCATTTCAATAACTTCTAAACTATTCATATAGCACTCATAAGAGGTGTCTCCCCAAGTGAATAAACCATGACTACCTAGAACAATACCTCTAATTTCCGGATTTTTTGCTAAACACTCTTCTAATTGTAAACCTAAATCAAATCCTGGTTTTTGCCAAGGGACCCATCCCATGGTACTTCCCCAAATTTCTTTAGTAATTTTTTCTCCATCTGCTGCTGCTGCAACTGCAATTAATGAATCCGGATGTAAGTGATCGATATGTTTAAAAGGCAATAAACCATGTAAAGGTGTATCAATAGAGGGCGCTTTACTATCTAAATCATAAATACAATGATTAAAAAGCGCCACCATTTCATCTTCATTCTTTATTCCACGATATACTTTTTTCAAATCACGAAGTTTTTCAGTATACAAGCCAGCAATACCCCCACGTGTAAGTGTTCCAATATCACCACCAGAACCTTTAACCCACATAACCTCTACTTGTTTATTTGTAAGGGGATCACGCTCTATTGTTTTACAACTGGTGTTTCCGCCTCCAAAATTTGTAATTCGTAAATCTGCTCCTAAAATATTTGAACGGTAAAGAAATAATGCTATTTGATCGCTACCTAAAGCTTCTGCTTTTTTATCGTCCCATAAATAATCTACATAATTGAAATTTGTATTCATTTCTCTTAATTAATAAATTTTAAAACAAAAATATAAAAAGCAATCTCCTTAGAGATTATCTTTAACAAACAAAGTCATGTATTTAGCAAACATATTAGATAAAAATCATAATAAATTCTTAAGAGAACTTTCCTGATCTATATACCGCAGGTGTAGTACCAGTAACAGCCTTAAATACTTTAGAAAAATGATGGCGGTCGGAGAAGCCTATGGTAAATGCTACTTCTTCAACAGATTTATTGGAATGCAAAATCAAATCACAAGATTGAGCGATTTTCCTTTTCATTACATACATATGCAAAGTTATATTCATTTTTTTCGTAAATAATCGACTAAATGAGTTTGTTGCCATATTAGCAACAGATGCAAGCTCTGAATTAGTCGGATTTTCTTCGATATGATTTTCAAGGTGTCTAATGACCTTTAAAATTCTATAATCTACATTAAGTATCTCAAATAATTCAGGTCCAATATTTGATAAAATATCATTTATTATAGATTGTAATTTTAATGTATAAGTTGCATAAAATTCAGTGTTTTCTATTTTAAGCCTATTTGTTAAATAGTTTAACTTTTCTAATAAATGAGAAGTAGTTTTTATTTGAAAAATACCTGGATAAACATTATCAAAAGGAACTCCTAAGTTAAAATGAATAAATAAATGAAGTAAAGAACTTTCAGAAGTCAATTTATCATTATCATGCTCTTTCATACTCCTTCCATATACATTTATCCCTTTTTTATAAAAATGATTTTTTACATATTTTGTAGAAAAAGAAGTAAACGGGGGAATAATATAAATTTTGTCAGGTTCCATATTGTATGTGGTTTGAGTTTTTTTCAACACACCTCCTGTATTTTTATTCCAATAAATTCTCCAAAAAGGAAAAGCCATATCATGACAGTCCCATAAGTCAAGTTTCCAAAACCGACAACATAAAATGTTTAATCTTACGTCTGTGAAACTTTGCTTATTTCTTGACGGGTCTCCTAAGATTTCAATTGGTTTATCGGTCATTATTTTACATTCAATTGTTTAAATTTGATACACATATATAAATAAGAATATTATAAACTTGCAGGAAAATAAAGTTAAGTAAATTAAAATTAAAAAAATTGCTTGTAATTCCTAATAAGGTTATAAAAGAAATCAATAAGGTGTCTAGAGTTGCTAATTATCTTTGGCAAAGGGAATGGGTGGAAAGAAATGGAGGCAACATTTCCATGAATTTAACCTCTTTTTTTTCTGATACAAATATACCTGACACATCAAATTTTGTAAAACATCAACTCCCTATTGAAGCAGCAGGGTTATATATTTTTGTTACAGGTGCCGGATGTTACATTCGCAGCTTAATAGATGATATTGAAGTTGCATCTTGTATTATTTACATTAATAAAGAAGCTAGTGGCTATTTTATTATTTGGGGTGGTAATACAGAAGGGTTTAGGCCTACTTCAGAATTAGCATCTCATTTGGAAATTCATCTCTTTAACAAAAAGAATAATCCTAAAAATTTAGTAGTATTGCATGCTCATCCTATAGAATTAATTGTTTTAAGTCATCATCCTATATTTAATGATGAAGAAAAACTCAATCATTCTATTTGGAAAATGTGTCCAGAAGTAAGTGTTTATGTTCCAAGAGGCATTAATTGTACGCCTTATTCTATAACTCAATCAGATGATTTAGCAAATAGTACAACACATGCATTTACATATCGAGATGTTGCTCTTTGGGAAAAACATGGAGCCACTACGACGGCTGAAAATTTTGAAAAAGCGTGGGATTTTTTAGATGTAGCAAATAAAGGAGCTAAATTATTACTTGCTTCTTGGGCGGCTGGTTTTGAGCCCAAAGGTCTTTCTAAAGAACAGTTACAGGAATTAAAAGAACATTTTAAAAATTAAGATAGCTATGAATAGACTAATAGGTAGATTACCAAAAATAGGCATTCGCCCTGTAATTGATGGCCGTGAAGCAGGTGTGAGAGAATCATTGGAAGACCAATGTATGGAAATGGCAAGAGCTGCTGCTAAATTAATTGAAAACAATTTACGTTTCCCTAGTGGAGAAAAAGTAAAATGCGTTATAGCGGATAATACTATTGGTGGTGGTGCCGATGCAGCTGCTTGTGCAGATAAATTTAAAAGAGAAGGTGTAGAAGTGTCCTTAACTGTTACACCCTGTTGGTGTTACGGAACGGAGGTAATGGATACAGATCCATTAATACCAAAAGCAGTTTGGGGTTTTAACGGAACTGAAAGACCTGGCGCTGTATACTTAGCGGCAGCTTTAGCGGGCTATTCTCAAATGGGATTGCCAGCTTTTGGTATTTACGGAAGAGAAGTTCAAGATGCTGGTGATATGAGTATCCCTAAAGACGTTGAAGAAAAGTTATTACGCTTTATTAAAGCAGCTTTAGCTGTAGCTCAAATGAAAGGTAAATCCTATTTATCGATAGGTTACAGTTCTATGGGAATTGCCGGCTCTATGGTAGATGTTAACTTCTTGCAAAATTATTTTGGAATTCGCACAGAATTTGTTGAGTCTATTGAGCTTTTAAGAAGAATAGAAGAAGGTATTTATGATAAGGAAGAATATAAGAAAGCATTAGCTTGGACTAAAGAAAACTGTAAAGAAGGTAAAGATTATAACAGTCCTGAACTTCAAAAATCAGCAGAAGTAAAAGAAAAAGAATGGGAAAAAGTTATTAAGATGACACTTATTTGTCGTGATTTAATGATTGGAAACCCAAGATTAAAAGAATTAGGTTTTGTCGAAGAATCAAAAGGCAGAAATGCAATCATAGGTGGTTTTCAAGGACAACGCCAATGGACAGATTATCAACCAAATGCCGATTTTACAGAATCTATATTAAACTCATCTTTTGATTGGAACGGTGTTCGTCAAGCCTTTATGTTTGCTACCGAAAATGATTGTTTGAACGCTATTTCTATGTTGTTTGGGCATTTATTAACCAATACAGCTCAATTATTCTCGGATGTAAGAACATATTGGAGTCCAGATTCTGTTGAACGCGTTACAGGTAAAAAATTAACAGGCATTGCTAAAGATGGTATAATTCACTTAATTAATTCAGGTTCAACTACACTAGATGCTACAGGTCAACAATCAGACACTAACGGTAATCCTACCATGAAACCATATTGGGAAATTACTAAAGAAGAGACGCAAAAATGCTTGGACAACACCAAATGGCCAGCTGCCATTGGCGAATATTTTAAAGGTGGTGGTTTCTCTTCCCAATTTAAAACAAAAGGTCAAATAGCAATGACTATGTGCAGAATTAACCTAGTAAAAGGTATTGGTCCTGTATTACAAATTGTTGAAGGATGGAGTGTAGAATTACCGCAAGCTATTCATACCGTTTTAGATGAAAGAACAAATCCTACATGGCCAACAACTTGGTTTGTGCCAAGATTGACGGGTAAAGGTTTTTATAAAAATGTATACTCTGTGATGGCAAAATGGGGAGCAAACCACGGAGCTATTTCATCTGGACATATTGGTGCAGATTTAATATCGTTATCTTCTATATTAAGAATCCCTGTGAACATGCATAATGTGCCTGATGAAGACGTTTTCCGCCCAAGTGCATGGTCTTCTTTTGGAGAAAATCTGGAATCAGCAGATTATAGAGCATGTGCAACATATGGTCCAGTATATGGATTTAAATCATAGCATTGTTTTAAAAAAAATGCAAAAAGTAATCGCTGTTTTTGACGTTGGGAAAACCAATAAAAAGATCCTATTATTTAATAAGGATTTTGAAGTTGTTTATACAAACTCCATACGTTTTGAAGAAATTGTAGACGATGATAATTATCCTTGTGATGACATACAATTAATTGAAGCTTGGATAAAAAAGGAGGTTAAAACCATTCAAGAGAAAAATGAATTTACAATTAAAGCCCTTAATTTCTCAACACATGGGGCAACCTTAGTCTATTTGGATAAAGACGGAAATAGAGTAGCTCCTTTTTATAACTATTTAAAACCATTAGATTTTGATTTCATTCCATTTTATCAAGCAAATGGTGGGGTAGAAGAATTTTCTAGAAAAACAGCCTCACCTGCATATGGTATGCTAAACGTGGGTTTACAAATGTATTGGTTAAAAAATAGCAAGCCTCACTTTTGGTCGAAGGTGGATTCCATTTTACATTACCCTCAATACCTAAGCTATTTATTTTCAAACAAAATAACTACAGATTTTACATCTCTTGGCGCTCATACAGCTATTTGGAATTTTGATACTATGCAGTACCATAATTGGTTGAAAATAGAAAATATTACATTACCAGAACCGAAGTCTGATAAAAAGGCAGCGTTATCATTAATAAATGGACAAGAGATATTTGTCGGTAAGGGTCTGCATGATAGTTCCTCTTCAATTATTCCTTTATTAGAAAATCATCAAGATTCTCAAAGTGAATTTATTTTACTTTCAACAGGTACTTGGGTTGTTTGTATGAACCCTTTTAGTAAAGAAGCTTTAACGTCACATGAATTAAAAAATAATTGTCTGTGTTATATGACGCCTGATAAAAAACAAATAAAGTCCTCTATGCTTTTTTTAGGACATATTCATGAAGTAAATGCCATAGAGTTAAGCACTTATTTTGGGGTTGATAAAAATCATTACCTGGAGTTATCATTAAATAAAAAACTTTGTTCAGATATTATATCTAAATCAAAATCTACATTTTTTCCAAGTAAAATAGCTAATGATTTCAAAATTGATTTACTGCAAATCGATAAATTTTTCTCCTACGAATACGCGTATTATCAACTTATATATGAAATTACACAACGTGTTTATGATGGTATAAATCTCATTTTAGATTCTAAAAATAATTTGAAAGAAGTTTACATCTCCGGAGGGTTTAATAGAAACCACATTTTTGTTGAATACTTGGATCAAATAATGCCAGAGCAAAAAATTAGATTTCCTAATGGAAAAAATGCAAGTGCTTTGGGTGCAGCTATGCTAATGAGGGAGTATTTATAATACTTTTTCTAAACTAAGTATTACTTTCGATTTAAATGTTATAAATAGACACAATATTGTTTATTTTAAATATTTTAATCAGAGCTAATTCCTTAATTATTATCCTTAATTCTATGTATATAATTAAACATTATAATCATAATTATAATTATAATATCTTTTTAAATTGTTTTAAACTAAACGATTACAGATATTAAAAAATAAAATCATATTTAAAAGCGTGTGTAAAACGCTTATAGAGTCTTTATAAGCAATAATGAGTCAAATGTTATAAATAGACACATAATAGATGTTTTTATATATTCACAAGGCACTCTTTTCTTCTTTATCTTTAATGATATAATATAAAATACTTTTTAATTCAAAATTTTAAGTTCATATGAAAAATATAATTAACCTTTTTATCTGTCTTTTTTTATTTGGAACTTTATCTGCTCAACAACAAGGTAATGTTTCAAGTGAAGACGGGCCATTACCCGGAGCAACAGTTATATTAAAAGGAACCGATACTGGTACAATCACTGATTTTGATGGAAATTTTACCATCGCAGCTGATTCAGGAGATGTTCTCGTAATATCATTTGTTGGGTTTAACTCCCAGGAAGTTACTGTCTCAGGACAGGATCAGATAAATATAGCATTAGTTTCTAATGCAGATTTAGAAGAAGTTGTGGTTACTGGTTATGGTACACAGAAGAGAAAGGATGTAACGGGCTCAATTGCTTCTATCAGTGCGTCACAGATAGTTTCAAGGCCTATAGGGTCAGTAGAGGAAGCTATGCAGGGTATGATGCCAGGGATTAATCTTGCTCAAAGAGCATCTTCTCCAGGTGAATTGAGTACGGTTTCCATTAGAGGGCTTGGATCAATCACTGCAGGTACTCAGCCATTATGGGTCGTAGATGGATTTCCAACTGACCAAAGAAACGCTCAAGCAATCAATCCCGCAGATATCCAATCTGTCGATGTTCTTAAAGATGCGTCGTCAACTGCTATTTATGGATCTAGAGGGGCAAACGGTGTGATTATAATAACCACAAAGACTGGAAAACCAGGAGAATCAACCTTAAATTTAACAGTAACTAATGGTTCAGCATCAGCACCAAAAAGTGCTCGTCAGACAGTGTTAAATTCACAAGAATATGTGCAGTTTCACAAGGAAAGAAATGGAGGTACAATCCCTGCTTTTATCTCAGATAATTGGGATGGGGTAACAGATACAGATTGGCAAGATTTGATTTTTAGAAATGGACAGTTCCAAAATTATGCACTGTCAGCGTCTGGTGGTAATGAAAAAACGACTTACTTGATATCAGGGAATTATCTTGATCAAGAAGGAATTGTAATAGGAGAAACACAAAAGAAATATTCCGCCAGGGCTAAAGTAAATTATAAAGCTTCAGACAGGGTGACTATAGGAATAAACATTGCGCCAAACTTTACGACTCTTGGAAGAAACAGTCCAGGCACCGATGATAGTGACTGGGCATCTTTATATGCACAGTCCCTTATGTTAGCTCCAATCTTACCAATAAGAAGGGCGAATGGTACTTTTGCTATGAATTCCGATTTACCAGGATCGCTTCCTGTAGGTAATCCAATGGAAACCATGGGGAACTGGGACTTTGATCAATCCATATTTACACTTTTAGCAGGTATGCATGTAGACTATGAGATAATTGAGGGGCTAAATTTTAAGTCTTCATTTTCTGCAAATATAGGAACTAACAAAAGTGAAACGTATTACTTGCCAACAGTAGGGCAAACTGTGCCAATTGCATTGTCTCCCGTATCTTCATATAGTACTGGTCAAAATCAAAGCTTAAGCTGGTTGAATGAAAATACTATTAATTACAAGAAAGCCTTAGGCGATCATTCTTTTGATGTCTTGGGAGGATATACATTGCAAAATAATGTATTTGAAAGCGTTAGTGCAAATACCTCAGAATTAAAAGTGCCAGGTGTACGAAACGTGGATATCGGAAATCCGGACAACAGATCCGGGTCAAATAGTAAAACTGAAAGTTCTTTAATATCCTATTTAGGGCGAGTTAATTATGCTTTTAAAGAAAAATATTTATTAACCGCAACGGTAAGAACAGACGGAAGTTCCGTTTTTGGGGAAGATGATAGATTCCAGACCTTTGGGTCGGCTGCTTTAGGATGGCGATTTTCTGAAGAATCTTTTTTTCAAGGACTAAATTTATTAAATAATGGAAAATTAAGAGCTTCTTATGGTACTACAGGAAGTAATGCTATACCTCCTTTTGCCTCAAGATCAACTTTTGGGACTGTGCAGCATGCTTTCGGAGGTAGTGCTGTTTTTGGGACAAGTTTAGGAAACCCAGGGAATAGAGGTTTAACATGGGAAACTTCAACACAATTAGATATTGGATTAGATTTAGACTTATTTGACAATCGCCTCAATCTTGTATTTGATTACTTTAATAATGAGACTACAAGTTTATTATTAACTAAAAGTATTGTTCCTTCATCTGGTTATTCTTCTTTTCTAACCAATATTGGTAGTATGAGAAATAAAGGTGTAGAAATTGCATTAAACACTGAACTAATTAACACAGAGGATTGGGGGTGGACGTTAGGTGGTAATATCACAACTAACGATCAGGAGATCCTTGACTTAGGAGGAGAGGATGAAATACAAAACTTTTTTGGCGCCTTAAGAAGAGTTGTTGGCGGTGAACTACAACAAATTAGAGGACCAAAAATTATAAAAATTGCTAGAGTTGGTGATGATCAAACTGGGCAACCATTGCAGACCCCTGGGGCTTATATTTATGAAGATGTTGACGGAGATGGTGCAATTAGTAATTTTTTAGGAGCTGATGGGCAGTTGGTAGGAGATACTAACGTAGATATAATATATGGAATTAATACCAATGTAAGATATAAGAATTGGGAATTGAGTGCTTTACTTAATGGCCAATCAGGAGCGTGGGTATATGACTTCTTTCAGATTCAGTTAGCAGCACCTTTCAGACAGACAAATTTATCTAAAGAATTTTGGTATGATGGCAGATATATAGACGAGGCTAACCCAGGAAATGGAGTTACCCCAGCCGCTGGAGGATTTGACACAGCGTCAGGTCCTGTTTCAAGTGCTGGATCAGTCAAAACAGATTACATGAGAATTAGAAATCTCACACTTAATTATTACGTGCCAAGTACTTTTTCTGACAAATTAGGTTTATCAAGTGCTAGAATATATTCTTCAGTAGAGAATCTACATACATTTACCAATTTTGTTGGTGGTAATCCAGAAGCACGTAGGGCGTCTGGTGGAGGTCCAGCCTTAATTGGAGGATCACAAATTGGTTCGGTTACAGATGGTAGAGAATTAGGGTTAAATAGCCCTCCTGGTTTACCAATGCCAAGAACATGGACTTTAGGAATTAATTTAAACTTTTAATAAAATGAAAATAAATAGATATAATTTAATAGATCTTTTAAAACAAGATTTTTTTAAATCTCAAATAATAATGCTTTGCTGCAGTGTGTTGTTAATTTCAACGTCATCATGTAGTGTTGATTTCATAGAAGTAGCCCCAGAGGACAGAATAGATACTGGAGCATTTTTTTCAAATTCAGATGAATTAGTATTTGCCGTAAATGGTGTATATGCTTCCCAAAGAGGAATTTATGGAGGCTTAAATTTTTATAATTTGCAAGAAACTCGTTCTGATAATGTAAAGAATAACGGAGCAGATCAAAAAGAAAGGGTTGAAACAGATACGTTTGAAGAAACTACTGGTAATTTGTTATTGGTTGATGCATGGGTTAAAAACTATATTTTAATCAATAATGCGAATACTGTTCTTGCCCGAGCACCAAGTATTCCTTTTGATAATAGTGTAGAAGAGGGTTTGATAAATAGGTCAATAGGTGAAACAAAGTTCATAAGAGCCATGGCATATTTCACATTGGTGACAATGTATGGTGAAGTTCCGTTAAGGTTGGACCCAACTACCGATTTTAATAATGCGAATCTGCCTAGAAGTAGTATAGCCGATGTATATGCGGCTATTGTATCCGATTTAAATGCAGCTATTAGTTCACTTCCAGATAGTTATACTGGGGGTGCGTTTAATGAAGTCGGGAGAGTAACCAAATTCGCTGCTCAAACCTTATTAGCAAAGGTGCAATTACAAAAAGGCAATAAGGCTGAAGCATCATCGACATTGCAAAATGTAATAGGAAAGTATAGTTTGTTAGCTAATTACGCCGATATACATGCTGCAGGTAATGACAATAGTGCAGAGTCTGTTTTTGAGATAACTTTTAATCCCTCAAACCAAACTGGTCTGGGTTTAAATAATTTATTTATTCCTTCTAGTGAAGCATCTCGTCTTGGTATATCGGCTGGTGGATTTGCTGGAATATTACCTTGTGCTCCAACTATAGATGTGACAAACATGTATGAAGTTGGTGATTTAAGAGCAGCCGCATCTTATAGTTCTTGGGATAATAATGGTAATATGGAAACCTATATTAGTAAGTTTATTGATTTAGCTGCTGCTGGTAGTGGAAGTAATATCAACTTGGTAGTTTTAAGATATGCAGATGTATTGTTAATGAAAGCTGAGGCAGACGGAGAAAATGCGGCGTCTTATGAATTAATTAACCAGGTGAGAAGAAGAGCTTTTGGCCAAGACTCTGGTACTTTAGATTCTGCCATAGATATTAGTGCGGCTTCTCCTGGAACTTTTTCAGAAAAATTAATGTTAGAAAGAAGGCGAGAATTTGTTTTTGAAGGTCATAGATGGATGGATTTAATACGATTACCAGATTCTGAAGCTTTAACAATTATCAATGCGCACATGGTAGCTGAATATAGTGGTGTTCTATATGGTGGTGGGGTGCCAAATGTGGACGCACACAGTTTAATTTACCCTATTCCTCAAACGGAAATAGATGTTGCAAATGGTGTCGTAACACAAAACCCGGGATATTAAAAATATGTTTATAAAATTTTAAGTGGTTGTTTGGTTTTTTTGTAATAAAAGCTGTTCATTTTTAAATTAAAAATTAAAGATAACAGCTTTTATACTTATATTATATTTTGGAAATAACTTCATTACAGCTATGTGGGGAAAATTGTGCCTTTTCATATTACTTTTAACTTCTTGCATGAGTAAGAAGAGCGAAATTATTGACTTG
This sequence comes from Candidatus Marivariicella framensis, assembly GCF_982709265.1. Classification (NCBI taxonomy): domain Bacteria; kingdom Pseudomonadati; phylum Bacteroidota; class Flavobacteriia; order Flavobacteriales; family Flavobacteriaceae; genus Candidatus Marivariicella; species Candidatus Marivariicella framensis. The sequence continues at coordinate 23,742 of NZ_CEXPNT010000019.1, forward strand.
GAGGATTTATCTTTATTTCAAAAGGTTACTTCATCTTATAGTAACATAACTTTTACTAATAGTATTAAAGTTGATTTGGAGAATGGACAAAGTCTCTTCGATTACGATTATTTCTATAATGGTGCAGGTGTAGGTATTGCAGACTTAAATAATGATGGTTTACTAGATATCTTCTTTTGTGGTAATCAGGTTTCAAATAAATTATATATTAATAAAGGAGATCTCAAGTTTAAAGACATTTCCAAAACAGCTGGTATAAATATCAATAAAAACTGGGCTAGTGGCGTTACTTTTGCTGATGTAAATAATGATGGTTGGTTGGATATTTATGTATCTCAAGGTGGACCATTAGGCACAAATAGAAAAAATTCCTTATATATTAACCAGAAAAACTCAACCTTTAAGGAAAGTGCAGAAATTTACGGACTAAATGATACTGGAATTAGTACACAATCGGTCTTTTTTGACTATGATAATGATGGAGATTTGGATTGTTTGGTGATGAATGAAAATCCACTTTACGGAATACAACCACAAGTTTTTCATAAATACTTAAAAGAAGACCCTTCTATTCTTCCACATACAACCTCACGTTTATACCAGAATGAAAAAGAAAAATTTCATGATGTAACTAAAAAGGCAGGCTTGCTCTATCCCACCTTTGGACTAGGTCTTATGGCTAATGATATTAATAATGATGGTTGGTTGGATATCTATATTTCCAATGACTATTATATCCCCGATGCGCTATATATTAATCAGCAAAACGGAACATTTCTTGATGAAATAAAAAAATACACAAACCATACTTCTTTTTATGGGATGGGTGTTGATATGGCTGATATCAATAATGATGGTAACGAAGATATTTTTGGATTAGATATGGCTTCTCAAGATCACATTAGATCCAAAACACTAATGCCTTCCATGAATACAAAACTTTTTGATTTAATGGTCAGTAAACTTAATTACCAACATCAGTATATGTATAATTCTCTACAGCTTAGTAATGGTAATAATAAATTTGTCAACGTGGCACATCTTTCAGGGTTGGCCAAGACAGATTGGAGTTGGGCCGGGCTTCTAGCAGATTTTGATAACGATGGAGATCGGGATGTTTTTGTGACCAATGGATATAGAAAATATGGTACAGATAATGATTTTTTGAAATTAGTAAAAAAAGCAGAAAATAAATACCCAAAAAAATTTCCGTTGAGTTTAAAAAAACAATTGTATGACTCCATGCCATCAGAAAAATCAATCAATATTGCTTTTGAGAATAAGGGTTCACTCAGTTTTAAAGAGACTTCTAAAAAATGGGGATTCAATGAAGCTTCTTTTTCTAATGGAGCTGCCTATGGTGATTTAGATAACGATGGTGATTTAGAATTGGTAATCAATAATATTGATAACGAGGCTTTTCTATTTAAAAATCTTTCTGTAGAAAAAGAGCTAGGTCATTTCATTAAAATTAATACACAGGGGTTTTCTTCAGAAGCATTTGCTAAAGTGACATTAAAATATGGAGGAAAACAACAAACAGAAAAAATCAAGAGAGTTAGAGGTTATTTATCGGCCTGTGAAAATAGTGCTCATTTTGGAGTTGGAGATTATGAAACAATAGATACTGTTCGTGTAGATTGGCTCTCTGGTGTTTTTGAAGAGCGTTATAAAGTTAAGACGAACCAAATACTTGATTTTAAAGAAAGTAAAGCCAATTTAAAAATTAAAAAGAACAAGAATAATACACTTTCTCTTTTCGAAAATATAGATGCCGAAAGTATTCATTTGACGTATAAACATGTTGAAAATGTTTATAATGATTTTAATAAAGAAGTGCTACTTCCCTATAAGCAATCTACTCTTGGACCCTCTTTGGCAAAGGGAGATTTAAATGGAGATGGTAAAGAAGATATTTTCATTGGAGGAGCCAGTGGGCAAGCGGGACAAATTTATTTTCAAACACACAACGGTTTTACTAATATTCCTCAATCGGTTTTAATAGAGGATAATGAATATGAAGACATGGAAGCCGTTATATTTGACTTTGATAATGATCATGATAATGATATTTATGTAGTTAGTGGAGGAAATTCATTTAAATCAAATTCTAAACAATATATAGATAGACTTTATTTAAATGATGGAAAAGGGCAACTCACAAACTCTTCTGAAGCTATACTTAATGACAAACGTTTTAGCGGAAAGTCTGTTGCAGTAATAGACTACAACAAGGATGGCAATAAGGATTTAATTGTAACCAGCAGGATTGTGCCTCAGAATTTTCCTATATCTGGGTCCTCATTTATTTTTAAAAATGAGGCAGGAAAATTAAAAGATGTGACTACAGAAGTAGCTAAAGGTTTATCCAAATTTGGTATAATTAATAAAGTTATTGCTACCGATTTCGACAACGATGGTTGGGAGGATTTTATTGTGGTTGGTGAATGGACTCACATTGGGTTATTTAAAAATCATGAAGGTGTGTTCAAAGATATTTCAAAGGAAAGTGGCCTTAATGAACTTTATGGATGGTGGTTTACTGTTGGTGAAACTGATATTAATAATGATGGGTTAAAAGATTATATTATTGGCAATTTGGGGGAGAATAGTAAATACCGTGCCAGTAAAGAAAACCCACTTAAAATGTTTGCTGATGATTTTGATAAAAACGGTAATCTAGATATTGTGTTGAGTTATGATTATAAAGGAAAAGACGTGCCGTTAAGAGGGCGTGAATGCTCCTCTCAGCAAATGCCTTTTATAGCTAATAAGTTTAAAACTTATGAAAGTTTCGCTGAAGCATCTTTAAAAGATATTTATGGAGAAAAAATTGCATCAAGTTATTATTTAGAAGCAACTGAATTTCGATCCATACTATTGATAAATCAAGGAGAGGGGAAGTTTAAAATGAATTACCTGCCAGAATTTGCTCAAATATTTCCGCTACTTTCCTCTGATTTCAAAGACTTTAACGGAGATGGTTACGAAGACGCGATTTTGGCAGGTAACATATATAATACAGAGGCGGAAACTCCAAGATTAGATGGAGGAACAGGCCTTGTATTAATTTCAAATGGGAGGGATAATTATAGTTTCAAAATGATTAAAGAAACTAGCCTGTTTCTTACTGGAAATGTTAAGAATATAGCACTCTTTAATCATGAACTATCCAATCAAGAATACCTTATCTCATTAAAAAATAACGATAAGTTGTCCATTTTAAAAATAAAAGAATAATGTATAAACTAACAAAATACGGATTAATTATTATTACTATGTTGAGTTGTAAATTTGATAATGCTAAAAAGAAAACTGAAGAAAAGAACAGTATAGGAATACAAGTCAATTCCTTTAAAGCTGATTATGATTTTCTTCGCAAATATACAGATATCGTTCTTTTAGAAGATGAGAAAGGGAATGGAAAAGTAGCTATTTCTGCTGCACTCCAGGCTAGGGTTATGACAACGACAGCAAATGGTTGGTCAGGAAAAGGGTATGGTTGGATTAATAAAAAACATTTTATTTCTGGTGACACTTTGGAAAATATTAATATTTATGGAGGTGAAGAAAGGTTATGGTTTGGTCCTGAAGGCGGTCAATACTCTATTTTCTTTAAGAAAGATGCAGCATTCAACTTAGATAATTGGTTTACTCCAAAATTGATTGATTTGGAGCCTTTTGATTTGGTTGAGAATACATCTAAATATGCCATATTTTCTAAAACAGCTTCATTAACCAATTATGCAGACTTTATATTTAATTTTAATATTGAGCGTGTTATTTCTGTTTTATCTAAAGATGAAATTAACAGTGTATTGGAATTAGATGTTTCTAAAGAAATAAGCTCTATTGGATATCTAACCAAAAATACATTGAAAAACACTGGAGATAAACCTTGGCGAAAAGAAAACGGACTATTGTCCATTTGGCTTTTAGGGATGTTCAATCATACGCCTACTACTACAGTGGTTATCCCATATAAAAGTGGAGAAGATCAAGAATTAGGATCCGTTGTGAATGATGATTATTTTGGAAAGGTACCCGCAGATAGATTAAAAGTTGATGAAAATGCTATTTATTTTAAGGCAGATGGGCAACAAAGAGGAAAAATTGGTGTGTCCCCGCAACGGGCTACAAATGTTATGGGAAGTTACGATGATGTTAGTGGAACGTTAACAATTATAAAATTTAACAAACCAGCAAATGAAACGAATTATGTAAACTCTAAATGGGAAATTCAAGATAATCCTTTTGAAGGTGATGTCGTTAATTCTTATAATGATGGACCACCTGAACCTGGCGCAGCTCCGTTAGGACCTTTTTACGAATTAGAGACATCCTCTCCTGCAGCAGCTCTTGGTATTGGAAATTCAATATCTCACAAGCAATATACTTTCCACTTTGAAGGAGATAGGACAGAATTAAACACAATTTCAATGAAAATGCTAGGAGTTTCATTAGAAGAAATTAGTATGATTTTCAAATAATAATAGATGATATTTAATACACTTTTTGGCAAAATATTTAAAGTTTGTTTTTTATTAGGCAGTCTTGCAATATTTTTTTGGAGCTGTAAACACAAAGAATCTACACCTGAAATTACTCAGGATAATAATAGCGTAAAAATTGAAAACTCTAAAGTAAAAGCTGTTTTTAAAAAAGAAAATGGTCATATTTCACAGATTTTTTATGCCAAAAAAAATGATCAGTGGCAGGAAGTAGCTGCTGCCTTTGTGCCACCAGAAAAATTTCCCAGTGAAGCGGTTAAATTGTTTGATCAAGACCTAGTGGCACATAGGTACTTAAGCAATTCAATATTTAGTGATTTTTCATTGGAAGTTAATGAAAAGCAAAAGATTGTAATGTTTACAGGCTCAAAAGGTAATGTGCCAATAAAACAAACTATTACGTTATCAGGAGAAGAAGACTATTTTCATTTTGATGTATCCCTTACTCTATCAGACAGCATGCCTAAGCTAGATTATGCCCTTTCAACTTTTACATTCAATCTAGATCACGCTCCGTATTTTGTGCATACCCCAGGATTAAAATTTGACAATGAAGATTCCAAACAAAACAGGTTTAAACTATTACCGGGGAAAGATCAAATAATAGGCGACCGTTCTTATCATGCGCCAGCCATTATTGTACAAGAAAAAAATCTTTTTGCAGCACTTGTTCCTGATTTAAATGCCATAAATAAAAATAAAATCACCTCTCCTGATGCCCGGAAAATGACAGATATTGGTCGTAATATATTTTCAGTGCCATTTGAAGATGACAAATACACCATGCCTACAGGGTTGGATCTAAATGTGATGACAGGGTTGACCAAAAGACCGGTGATAACATATGGTTATATGGATAATATTATTGCACATCATATTCGTTACCAAAGAGTAAACGATTCAAGTATGGTCAGAAGTTTAAATAGTAACGAAGTAAAATATGAGTTTGACCTTTTTGTTGGAGCTGACATTACTGATAATATAGGATTTCAAAAGATTACAAGACACCAATGGAAAAAATTTGGTAAGCCTGTGTTTGATAACAGACCTCATTTGGCTATGCCGTTTGATGAGTATTTTAGAATTATCGACTCCATTACTTTTCATCCAACGACCTCTCCGGATACAACTACTGGAACAACTTATACTTCTTCAAATACTAGAACAACTATTGTTTCAGCTA
>NZ_CEXPNT010000020.1:0-26195 GCF_982709265.1 Candidatus Marivariicella framensis
TTGTGGAGTCGGAGGGAATCGAACCCTCGTCCAAACACGCCATAAAGGAGCGTTCTACAAGCTTAGTTTTTGTATAATTTTAGACTTATTGCCGAACAAAAACAGGCTACAATAAGCTTAGCATATTGAGATTGAAAAAAACAAAAAATGCGTTTGTTTTTCGATGTTGACATTTATGGTGCCTCTATATTAATCGCCGTCAACAAGGGCTATTATGAGACATCCGGCTTTCTGACCTAGTCAGAACTTGGCATTAACTTACTTTATTCAGTTAATTATGCAGCTAGAGCGTAGTTATTTTCGCCATTTAAAAGTGTGAAACATGTTATTTACGAGCTAATGAATCAACGCTCGACTTGCTTACTTATTCATTAAACATGCTGTCAAAACCAGTCGACCCCAAAATTTCAAAGAACCTTTTGAATTCCAAAAGTTATCAAAGGTAATTAATATTGAATTTCTAAACTATTGTTGGTTGATTACTTTACGAATTTGAGATAATTTAACTAGTAAAGGTTCAAGTTTTTTAATATCAAGCATATTTGCACCATCACTTTTTGCATTTTTTGGGTCAAAATGGGTTTCTATAAACAAACCATCAGCACCAACAGCAATTCCAGCCTTTGCAATTGTTTCAATTGCTTTGGGCTGTCCTCCTGTTACTCCACTATTTTGATTTGGTTTTTGAAGAGAGTGAGTTACATCAAGAACTGTGGGGGCAATCTCTCTCATTATTGGAATTCCTCTAAAATCAACGATAAGGTCTTGATATCCAAACTGTGAGCCTCTATCAGTTATCCATGCATTTTGATTTCCAGAGTCTTTCACTTTTTGGACAGCAAATTTCATACTTTCTGGGCTCATGAATTGACCTTTTTTTAAATTGATCACTTTTCCTGTTTCAGCAGCAGCTACTACTAAATCAGTTTGCCTTACAAGAAAAGCAGGAATTTGAAGAATGTCAACATAATTTGATGCTTTTTCAGCATCATTTACTTCGTGAATATCTGTTAACGTCGGAATTTCAAATGTTTCCCCAACTTTGGATAATATCTTTAAAGCTTTGTCGTCTCCAATTCCTGTAAAGCTATCAATTCTACTTCTGTTTGCTTTTTTAAAGCTGCCTTTAAATATGTAAGGAATTTTTAAATTATCGCAAATAGTGTTAATTTTTTCAGCAATATTAAGCGCCATACTTTCGTCTTCAATCGCACAGGGACCGGCAATTAAAAAAAATTGACCACTTTCAGTGTGTTTTATTTTAGGGACATTGTTAATCATCAAAAAAGTTTGAACAAATGTACAATAAATATAGAGTCTGTCTTGTATAGTAAAGAAACTCCAATTTTAAATTGTTTAGCTTTTGAATATGTTATATTTGCCAAAATTTTAAGTTAATATGCAAGAAATAAGGAACATAGCTATAATTGCACATGTTGACCATGGCAAGACAACATTAGTTGATAAAATCTTACACCACTGTTCTTTATTTAGAGATAATCAAGATACTGGAGAGTTAATTTTAGATAATAATGATTTAGAGAGAGAAAGAGGAATTACTATTTTATCTAAAAATGTTTCAGTTCAATATAAAGGAGTTAAAATAAATATAATTGACACTCCTGGTCACGCAGATTTTGGTGGAGAAGTAGAAAGGGTTCTTAATATGGCTGATGGAGTTTTGCTTCTTGTTGATGCTTTTGAAGGTCCCATGCCTCAAACTAGATTTGTTCTTCAAAAAGCAATTGATTTAAAATTGAAACCTATAGTTGTAGTAAATAAAGTGGATAAAGAAAACTGTACGCCTGAAGAGGTCCATGAAGCAGTTTTTGATTTAATGTTTGAATTAGGTGCAGAGGAGTGGCAATTAGATTTTCCAACTGTTTATGGTTCTGCAAAAAACAATTGGATGGGCTTAGACTGGTCAAAACCTACTGATTCAATTGAGCCTTTAATTGACATGGTGCTAGAGCATGTTCCTGCTCCTAAAATATCAGAGGGTTCTACTCAAATGCTAATTACCTCTCTAGATTTTTCATCTTTTACAGGTAGAATAGCTATTGGTAGATTACAGCGCGGTTCTTTATCTGCTAATATGTCAGTAAGTTTATGTAAGAAAGAGGGTAAAATAGAAAAATCTAAAGTTAAAGAATTACATATTTTTGATGGTCTTGGGAGAAAGAAAGTGGATAGTGTAGTTGCTGGTGATATATGTGCAATAGTTGGATTAGAAAATTTTGAAATAGGAGACACTATAGCTGATATTGAGAATCCTGAATCTTTACCGACAATTAAAATAGATGAGCCCACAATGAGTATGTTGTTTACTATTAACGATTCACCTTTTTTTGGAAAGGACGGGAAATATGTAACTTCTCGTCATATTAAGGATCGTTTGGAAAAAGAATTAGAGAAAAATCTTGCTATGAGGTTAGATCTAACTGATTCAGCAGATAAGTTTATAGTTTTTGGGAGAGGTGTTTTACATCTATCGATTTTAATTGAAACTATGAGAAGAGAGGGTTATGAGATCCAGATAGGTCAACCTCAAGTAATTATTAAAGAAATAAATGGAGTTAAAAATGAACCTATAGAAGAGCTTACGATAGACTTACCTGAAAGTGTTTCTGGTAAGGCAATAGAAATGGTTTCACTTAGAAAAGGAGAAATGACTAGTATGACTCCTAAGGGTAGTCGTATGATCTGTCAGTTTATAATCCCTTCCAGAGGTATAATAGGGTTAAGAAATCAATTATTAACTGCAACAGCTGGAGAGGCTATTATGAATCACAGGTTTAAGGAATTTCAGCCTTTCAAAGGAGATATTCCAAGTAGAATAAATGGTTCTATGATATCCATGGAAAAGGGAACAGCTATCCCTTATTCTCTTGATAAACTTCAAGAAAGAGGCAAGTTTTTTATTGGTCCAAATGAAGAGGTCTATACTGGTCAAGTAATTGGAGAAAACTCAAGGGGAGATGATATGGTTATTAATGTTACTAAAACAAAAAAACTTTCAAACGTTAGGGCATCGGGAACTGATGATAAAGTAAAGCTTGCGCCTCCTATTAAATTTTCTTTAGAAGAAGCATTAGAATACATTCAAAGTGATGAGTATGTTGAAGTTACTCCAGGTTTTATTCGTCTTCGAAAAGTTTATTTAGATGAAAATGAAAGAAAAAGAAGATCGAATAGTATTTAATTATTTTTAGGTACAACTTCAAATATTTCTCCTTTTTCACATTGAAAGATTTTACCAGGAAATTTAATTATCATATTGTAGTCATGGGTCGCCATTAAAATTGTTATACCCCTTTCGTGAAGTTTTTTAAGTAGTTTCATTATATTTTGGCTAGTCTCGGGATCAAGATTCCCTGTTGGTTCATCAGCAATTATTAGCTGTGGATCGTTAAGAAGAGCTCTTGCAATTGCAATTCTTTGTTGTTCTCCACCAGATAATTCAAAAGGGTATTTCTCAGTAGGAATTTCAATAGAAACAAGATCTAAAACTTCATGTATCTTATTTTTAATTTTTATTTTATCTTTCCATCCTGTAGCTTTAAGAACAAAATCAAGGTTATCGTAAACTGTCATGTCTTGAAGTAACTTGAAGTCTTGAAAAACAATCCCAATTTTTCGTCTCAATAAATGTATCTCTTTGTTTTTTAGGTTTTTTAAATCAAAACCAACAACTTTTCCTTCGCCTTTATCAATAATTAGATCCCCATATAATGTTTTGATTAAACTGCTCTTTCCGCTCCCTGTTTTACCAATTAAAAAAACAAATTCTCCAGGATTAATTTTAAAGTCAAGATTCCTAAAAATAGTTTTATTTCTTTGACTAATTTTAGCAGAACTTAATGAAACCATTTGTTTTTAATTGATGTGATTTATGTAAAAATAACTTTTAAGAACAATCTTTCTAAAAATTGTTGATAAAATATACCTTTTTATAGAATCAAACGTTATATATAAGCAGGTTAAAAATGGTAATTTTGAGTATGAATTATAATAGGTATTTTTTCTATTTATTGTTTTTAATATCTCCATTTATATGGTCACAGAACTTCCAGTTTGATAATTTTGATAGGTCCAAAAACTTATTTTTTAATAATGCATATTCAAACTCCATAGCCTCTCTAAGATTATCAACAAATCATGATCAAAATAAATTATCTGTCGAGTACCTAATACTTTTATCCTCATTGAGAAATAATCAAACAGGTGCAGATAAACAGTTACCTTTTTTTTTGGAGCAATTCCCACTAAGCTCATTAGGAAGTAGATTGCCTTTTGATTTAGCTAATTTTTATTTTGAAAATCAAAAGTATTCATATGCTTTAAAATGGTACAGAAACCTGAAAGAAGATCAGTTTTCAAATTCATTAAAAAATAAATTTAATTTCAATAAAGGATATTCATTATTTCATGTTAAAAGGTATAAAGCGGCAAAACCTTTTCTAGAAAAGGTTAAAAATATTTCCAAATATCAATCAGATGCGTTTTATTATCTAGGTCATGTATCATATCAATTAGATGAATACGAGAATGCGCAAAATGAATTCAATAAGTCAAATAAAGAATCAGGTCAGAATGATTTAGCTTATTTTCAGGTAGACATGAACTTTAAACTAGGTCGATTTCAAAAAGCCATTGATCTGGGTGATGATTTAATTGTTGATTCTAATGAATCCATTAAGTCAGAATTATATAAGATAATAGGAGAGAGTTACTTTAATTTAAAGATTTACGATAAAGCCTTGACTTATTTGCAAAAATATAAAGGTAAAAATGGTAGGTGGTCTAATGATGACTTTTATCAATTAGGATACGCTTTCTATAGTTCAAAGGATTATTTGAATGCAATAGACCAATTCAATAAGATTATAAATAAATCTAATCCATTGTCACAAAACGCATATTATCACCTAGGAGACAGTTATCTAAAAGCAGAAAAAAAAATTGAAGCATTAAGTGCTTTTAGAACAGCTTCAGAAATGAATTATGATTTAAAAATTACTGAAGACGCTTTATTGCAATATGCTAAGTTAGGTTATGAGTCTGGAAATCCGTTTGAGTCTTCTCAAAAAGTAATGGTTCGTTTTTTAAGTTTATTTCCTAAAAATAATCAGGCAAACGATATTGAAACTATTTTAGTTTCTTCTTATACTCAGGGAGGGAGTTATGATGAAGCGATATCAATACTTGAATCTGGTGGTGATTACAAAGACGACATAGCGTTACAAAAGGTCTTATACTTAAAAGGAATAGCTTCTTATGATTCGGCTGATTACTCAACAGCACAATTACTATTTACTAGGGCTATAAGATTAAATAAAACTAACAAAATAACTGCTAAAAGTTTATTTTGGAGAGGACAAGCATTGTTTGAGTTAGGCTCATTTTCAGCAGCTCAAAAGTCATATGATGAATACTATAAAAACATTAATAAAAATAATTTCAAATTAAATAAAAATTTTTGGTATGAAATAGGCTATTCGTATTTTAAATTAGGGAATTATGCACTAGCAATTGATTGCTTTAAGAAACAGGTTGAAACAATAAATAAAATGAATTCAAGCTATTCGCTAGACACTTACCTCCGTTTGGCAGATAGTTATTTTGCAAACTCTAATTACTGGGCAGCTCTAGAAAATTACAATGTTTCAATTACTATGTCAAATGATAATTTGAGTTATGCAAAATTTCAAAAAGCATTATCATATGGGTTTATTCAGAAGTTTGAAAGTAAAATTGATGTTTTGATTGCGTTAACTAATAATGATCAACATCACTTTTTAATTGATAAATCTCTCTATGAATTAGCTAAAACATATGCTGCTTTAAAGAAATATAAAGAGGCTATTCAAGCTTATGATCAGCTTATAACTCGCTTTCCAAATAGTAGTTTTATTAGTAGAAGTTATTTAAATAAGGGATTGATCCTATATAACACAGAAGAGCTAAATAAGTCAAAAAATGTTTTAGAGATAGTTGTAGAGAAATATAAAAACGATAGGATAATGTCACAGGCATTAAACACTTTAAAGGAAATTGCTATTGAGCTTGGTGAGGTTGGAGTTTTTTCTGAATGGTTGCGAAGTCAACAAATCGATTCATTTAGTGAAGGTGATTTAGCTAATTCTGCATTTGAAGCAGCTGAAAAATATTATTTCGAAAAAAAGAATAGGCAAGCTGAAAGACAAATTAAAGATTTTATAATTCGATATCCTAAGTATAGTGGATTAAACACCTTAAGGTACTATTTAGCAGATATAAGTTTTCAAAAAAATGATTGGAACAATGCAATTACAAATTACGAATATCTTATAGGTTTACCTGAGCATGAATACACCGAAAGGTCATTAGTTAATGCAATTTTAGCCTTTCAAAATTTAGATAAAACTGATAAATTAATTCCTTTATTGATTAAATTAATAGAGACTGCTTCAAATGAAGAGAATAAAAAATTTGCTCGATATAATTTAATGAGAGCATACATGGATGTTGATAATTTTCCCGAATCTATTTTATTATCAAAAGACATCTTAAAAGAAGATGATTTGGATTCTAATATACGCTGGGATGCTCTTGAGATATATGCGCGTTCTGCTTTAATTCAAAAAGACTCATCTACAGCTTATGAAATATTTAAAGAGTTAGAAAATTCACCTAAAAAAACATTAGCTGTTGAGGCAAGATTTCTAAAAGCTTACCGGTTTTCTCAATTAGAAAAATATGATTTATCAAACGATGTAATAGCTGAATTATCTAAAGTTTATGGTAATTCTCATATTTGGAGCGCGCGAAGTATTTTATTAATGGCCAAAAATTTCAAAAATCTTAATGATTATTTTCAATCAACTTATTTGTTAGAGACTCTCATAGAAAATTTCGATAAGTATCCTCAAATAATTAATGAAGCAAAAAAACTTCTTATTGAAGTTAAAGAAAAAGCTTCTGATAAAAACTCTTCAGTTCAATCTAATATCGTAGCGAATGAGTAGATATTTTTTTTTATTCATATTTGTTTCTATTGTTTCAAGTGTATATTGTCAAGACGTTAACGAAGACATAAAGACTCAGCAAATAACAGTTTCAAAATCCTATGCTCCAGAACTAATAAATATTAATAAAATTAGATCTGTAACGACTGATAATGACATGCTTAAAAGCAACAAAGTAACTGTGACCTATGAATTGATTGATGCGCCTGTTGTTTCAACCTTTAAACCAAATAAAGCTAGCCCATTAAGACTAAAAAGAAATAATAACACCGAACCTGGTTTTGGTGGTTATTTTGATTTTGGACTAGGGAATAAAGGTCAGTTAACTTTAGATTTTAGTACTCATATTAATATTGATAGATCTCAAAGCATTGGAATAGATCTTATAAATACTAATTATGGGGAATTTAATTCAACTCAAATTTCTAGCGCCGAATCAAGATTTATTTTTGGGATGAATCATATTCATTCTTCAAAAAAAATGGAGGCAGTTCATAAAATATCCTTAAACCAAAATAAAATCAATTTTTATGGCATTAATGAAGAATCTTCAGTGATATCAGACCCTTTGTTGTTAACTAGGATAAACAGTGGTCAGACTAGAAACAGTATAAATTTTTTATCTAATTGGAGATTTTACAATACTTTTTTAAAAGGAGCTATGCTAGATGTCAATTTTATTACTGATAGTTATTCTTCAAAAGAAGAAATTATTGATTTTAAAATCGACTTTTTAATTCCAGTTTTTAGAATGAACCTTTTAATGGTGCCAAAAATTTCACATGTAAAAACATTTTTCAAAGAGAATTATTTTGATAGAATAAATATTAAATCTTTTTATACAAAACTCGAAACATCAATTTTGTTAAGTAGTATAGAGGATAAATTTAAATATCAATTAGGTGGAAGAATTAATTATCTTTTAAATCAATCGAATATAGCTGTTGCTGACTTTTTGATAAGCCCAAAAGTAATGATTTCATATGGTGTTAATGGTTCTAAATTTCAGCCATACCTGACAATAGATGGTGGAATAGAAATTAATAATTATTCTTCTTTTTCAGCCTTAAACCCATATATTGCTCCTTCTTTAAGCATGGTTCCAACTGAAAGCATTTATGATGCTAAATTGGGTTTTAAATCATCTTTTGATTATGGTCTTAAAATGAATTTTGGCACTTATTTAAAAAAAGAAATAAATTCACCTGTATTTAAACGCTTTGCCTATGATCCATCAGTTGTTGATCAGGGATATAGATTGGCAAATTCATTTGGAGTAATATATGATGATATAAAACAGTATGGTTTATTTGGAGAGATGTCAATTAATTTTTACAAAGAAAATTTTTTAAAAATTTCATTATTGCAATCTAATTATGATTTAGATAAAATTTCACACCCATGGAATCTACCTAATATTCAAGGGAGTATGGTTATGGATTTAAAATTATTGAAGAAATTAAGAATTAATATATCAGCTAGATATATAGGGAAGAGACCTTCAGTATACAATCAGGTTTTTTTAAATCAATTGCCAGAAGACAGTCCAGCTGAATTAAAAATTTTACCTTCAATATCTCAGATTAAAACAGAAATAAATTATAAATTAATTTCTCGATGGCAAATGTATTTGAGATCTCAACTAAATATAGGATTAGTAAATAGTCAATGGGACCATTATTTGTTAAATAAGAATTTGATTTTGGCAGGAGTTAGGTATGGTTTTGATTTAACATTTTAACTTGTGAATAAAAAAATTTTCAACCTCCAAGTATTTGGTTTAAATTTAGCAACTTAATAATATTTTTACTAAACATGCAAAAGTTTTTTTATTTCTTCTTATTTCTTCTTATTTCTTCTTGTGGAGAAAAAGTTGATTTATTAGTTTACAACGCAAAAGTTTATACTGCAAATGAGACTTTTGATGAGTCAACTTCTTTTGTTGTTAAGGATGGAATTTTCATTGAAGTAGGTGGAGAGGATTTGAGAAGTAGATACAACCCGAAAAGTGTTGTTGATGCTCGTGGCTTGACAATTATTCCTGGATTAATTGATGCCCATTGTCATTTTTTACAATATGGCCTAGAAAATCAACAAATCAACTTGAGGGGGGCTAAAAGTTTTGATGAGGTAATTAAAAGGGTTAAAAGATTTGTATCTGATAACAATCCAGAAATTATATATGGAAGATACTGGGATCAAAATGATTGGGAATTAAAAGAGTTTCCTGATAAAAGTCAACTAGATATCCTTTTCCCGAACACTCCAGTTGTTCTTGAGCGTGTGGATGGACATGCATATTTAGTTAATCAAAAAACTTTAGATATTTCAGGAATTGATTCTGAAACTAGAGTTGATGGAGGTACGATTGTTTTGAAAAACGGAAAGCTTACGGGTATTTTGATAGATAGTCCTATGGATTTAGTTAAAAAATCTTTACCTAGTCCTAGTATAGAGGACAGGGTCAAAGCTCTTGTTTTGGCAGAAGAAAAAAGTTTTGAATATGGATTAACCACTGTTGATGATGCTGGTCTTTCAAAGGAAAATATTTTATTAATTGACAGTCTGCATAAGTCTAATATTCTCAAAATGAGAGTTTATGCAATGATTTCTAATGACAAGAATGATGTGAGTTACTTTTTAAATCATGGAATTTTAAAGACTGATAGGTTAAATGTTAGATCGGTAAAGGTTTATGCTGATGGTGCGCTAGGGTCAAGGGGAGCTGCATTAAAAAACCCTTATAGTGACATGAGAAATCACAGAGGTAAATTCATTACCTCAATTAAGTCAATGGATAGTTTAGCTAGGGTGATTGCTTCAACAAATTTCCAAATGAATACCCATGCTATAGGTGATAGTGCCAATCATTCTGTTTTAAAGATTTATAATAAAGTTTTAGGTGATAAAGATGATCCGCGTTGGAGAATTGAACACTCTCAAATTATTTCACCTGAAGATTTTCAAATGTTTAATTCAAAAATTATTCCTTCAATCCAGCCAACACATGCCACCAGTGACATGTATTGGGCAGATGAACGATTAGGTGTTAAAAGGCTTAAAGAGGGAGGGTATGCTTATAAAAAATTACTGGATTGGTCTGGAATTGTTGCTTTGGGGACTGATTTTCCTGTTGAGAATATTAATCCTTTTCATACTTTTTATGCAGCTGTTGCTAGAAAAGATTTATCAATGCTTCCTTATGATGGTTTTCAGAGTGAAAACTCTTTGTCGCGGTATGAAGCTTTAATGGGGATGACTTCTTGGGCTGCATATTCTAACTTTGAAGAAAATGAAAAAGGTAGTATCGAGAAAGGGAAAATGGCAGATTTTGTTATTCTAGACCGAGATATTATGAAGGTTAATGAGGGTCAAATATTTTCAACAAAAGTTGTGGCAACAATTTTAGGAGGTAATGTTGTTTATAGTAACCGTCTCTAGTGTTAATAATTTTTACTTATTCTTCATAACCTTACGTCTATATTTGAAATATATCATATAATTCAACTTAAAAGTTTATTTTATAAATCAATTTAATGTTTGTGTTTAATATAATTTTATTTAAACGTATTTTTGATTAAAATTATATATATGTGTGGTATTGTTTGTGCATTCGATTTGAAATCATCAACTAACAGTCTAAGGCCTCAGGTTTTAGATATGGCTAAAAAGATAAGACATAGAGGTCCTGACTGGAGTGGTATTTATTCTAATAAAAATGCAATTTTAGCTCATGAGCGTTTAGCTATTGTTGACCCTATTTCAGGGCAACAGCCTATTTATAGTGAGGATAAGAGTTTAGTCTTGGCGGCTAATGGTGAAATATATAATCATCTCGAGTTGAAGAAAAAATATTCAAATAGCTATAAATTTACAACTGAATCTGACTGTGAAATTATTCTTGCTCTCTATGATAAAATGGGAAAGAGTTTTATTAATTATTTAAATGGAATATTTGCTTTTGCAATTTATGATTCTATAAATAATAAATATTTTATAGCTAGGGATCATATGGGTATTATTCCTTTATACATGGGGTGGGATTCAGATGGAACTTTTTATGTAGCATCTGAGCTTAAGTCTCTTGAGGGTAAATGTAATAAAATTGAACTATTTCCTCCCGGTCATTATTTAAGTAGTGGAGATGATAAGCCCACCTCATGGTATCATAAAGATTGGAGAGATTTTGATAATGTTAAGGATAATGATACTTCTATAAAAAATATTCACGATGTATTATCAGATAGTGTTCATCGTCAGTTAATGAGTGATGTTCCATATGGAGTTCTTCTTTCAGGTGGTTTAGACTCATCCATAACCTCTGCACTTGCTAAAAAATTCTCTTCAAAAAGAATTGAATCTGGTGACAAGCAAAATGCTTGGTGGCCTCAATTGCATTCTTTTTCTGTTGGACTTGAAGGATCTCCAGATTTAAAAGCTGCCAAAATTGCTGCAGATCATATTGGTACGATTCATCATGAAATTAAATTCACTATACAGGAGGGTTTAGATGCTGTAAGAGAGGTTATTTATCATTTAGAAACATATGATATAACAACGATTAGAGCTTCTACACCAATGTTTTTAATGGCAAGAGTCATAAAGTCACTTGGTATTAAAATGGTTTTGTCTGGTGAGGGTGCAGATGAATTATTTGGAGGCTATTTGTATTTCCATAAGGCTCCATCTGCAAAAGACTTACATGATGAAACTGTTAGAAAATTAGACAAGCTTCATCAATACGATTGTTTAAGGGCGAATAAATCACTTGCTGCCTGGGGAATTGAAGGGCGTGTCCCATTTCTTGATAAAGAATTTATTGATATTGCTATGAGGATTAACCCAAAAGATAAAATGATAAGTTCTGATAAAATGGAAAAGTGGGTATTGAGAAAAGCCTTTGAAGAGTATTTGCCTGATAGTATTGCTTGGCGTCAAAAAGAACAATTTTCAGATGGAGTAGGTTATAGTTGGATTAACGCCTTAAAAGAAACTGCTGAAAAAGAAGTATCCGATGAGCAAATTAAAAATGCACATTTTAGATTTCCAACTCAAACTCCACAAAACAAAGAAGAGTTTTATTATAGATCGATTTTTGAACAGCACTTCCCTAGTGATGCTGCCGCCCTAAGCGTGCCTTCTACCCCTTCAGTTGCGTGTAGCACTCCTATTGCACTTGAATGGGATGAAACATTTAGGGATCAAAATGATCCAAGCGGAAGGGCTGTTTCAAAAGTTCATGAAAAAGCATATAAAAAATAATTAATTTTTTTGATTTATCATCCTTCTTTTACCCTAGTTAATTGTTGATAACTCACTCTTAGTTTCTCATGCTTAGATCAATAATGGCGTGCGTTTTCACTATATTTGGTAGCACGTCAAGTTAATTAAAAAAATACTTAAATCTTTATGAGCGATTCCGAAAATAATTCACAATATTCAGCTGATAGTATCCAGGCTCTTGAGGGAATGGAGCATGTAAGAAAAAGACCTTCAATGTATATCGGCGATGTTGGACTTCGAGGTCTTCATCATCTAGTTTATGAAGTTGTGGACAACTCTATTGATGAAGCAATGGCAGGCTATTGCGACACTATTTCGGTTGTGATTAATGAAGATAATTCAGTTACTACCATAGATAATGGTAGGGGAATACCTGTAGGAATTCATAAAAAGGAAGGTGTTTCTGCTCTAGAGGTTGTAATGACAAAAATTGGTGCAGGTGGTAAGTTCGATAAGGACTCGTATAAAGTGTCTGGAGGTCTTCACGGAGTTGGTGTTTCTTGTGTAAATGCATTATCATCATCATTAAATGCAACAGTATTTAGAGATGGTAAAGTTTGGGAGCAAGATTACGAAAGAGGTAAGGCTCTTTCTCCAGTTAAGGAAACGGGGACAAGTGAGAAACGAGGTACTATGGTTACATTTAAGCCCGATACTGAGATTTTTAATCAAACTATTGAATACAATTATGAGACTTTAGCTCAAAGACTACGTGAATTATCTTTTTTAAATAAAGGAATCACTTTATCTATTAAAGATTGTCGAAGTACTAACGAAAAAGGCGAGCACCCTTCAGAAAGTTTTCATTCGAAAGAAGGTCTTAAAGAGTTTATTCGTTTTCTAGATGAAAGTCGTGAACCTATAATTCAAGAGGTTATATCAATTGAAGGTGAGAAGCATGATATTCCTGTTGAAGTAGCTATGATATACAATACATCATATTCTGAAAATTTACAATCTTATGTTAATAATATTAATACTCATGAAGGTGGAACTCACCTTTCAGGATTTAGAAGAGGGCTTACATCTACATTAAAAAAATATGCTGACTCTTCAGGTTTATTAGATAAACTTAAGTTTGAAATTTCTGGAGATGATTTTAGAGAAGGATTAACTGCTATTGTTTCCGTTAAAGTTGCTGAACCTCAATTCGAAGGGCAAACAAAAACAAAGTTAGGAAATAGGGAGCTTACTTCTGCTGTTTCTCAGGCAGTTTCTGAGATGTTAGAAAACTATTTAGAGGAGCATCCGAATGACGCAAAAATAATTGTTCAAAAAGTTATTTTAGCTGCTCAAGCTAGACATGCTGCTCGTAAAGCTCGTGAAATGGTTCAAAGAAAGTCAGTTATGAGTGGTGGAGGTTTACCAGGAAAATTATCTGATTGCTCTGAACAAGATCCAGCATTATGTGAGGTTTTTCTTGTCGAAGGAGATTCTGCAGGTGGAACTGCCAAGCAGGGTCGTGATAGAAATTTTCAAGCTATTTTACCACTTCGCGGTAAAATATTAAATGTTGAAAAAGCAATGCAACATAAAGTTTTTGAAAATGAAGAAATTAGAAATATATATACTGCTCTTGGAGTCACTATCGGAACCGAGGAGGACACTAAAGCATTAAACATTGAAAAATTAAGATATCATAAAATAGTTATTATGTGTGATGCAGATGTCGATGGGAGTCATATCTCTACACTTATTTTAACATTTTTCTTCAGGTATATGCGAGAATTAGTTGATGCAGGCTATATATATATTGCTACTCCACCGTTATATCTTGTAAAGAAAGGGTCAAAGAAGAGTTATGCTTGGAATGATGATCAGCGTGATCAATTAGTTTCTGAATTCGGTCAAGGTTCAGGAGTTCAAAGGTATAAAGGTCTGGGTGAAATGAATGCTGAACAACTCTGGGACACTACTATGGATCCAGCCCATAGAACTTTAAGAAGAGTTACAATTGATAATGGAGGAGAAGCTGACCGAGTATTTTCTATGCTAATGGGAGACGAAGTTCCACCAAGAAGAGAATTCATTGAAAAGAACGCTATTTATGCTAAAATTGATGTTTAAAAAAATAAAATAAAATTTTATGAAAGTAACCATAGTTGGAGCAGGAAATGTTGGTGCTTCATGCGCCGAATATATATCAATTAAAAAAATTGCTAGTGAAGTTGTATTATTAGATATTAAGGAAGGTTTTGCTGAAGGTAAAGCACTAGATTTAATCCAAACATCTACAACTTTAGGTTTTGATACTTTGATTTCTGGCGTTACTAATGATTATGGCGCTACTGCAAATAGTAGTGTTGTTGTTATTACATCTGGAATTCCTAGAAAGCCTGGAATGACTCGTGAGGAACTAATTGGAATCAATGCTGGAATAGTTAAATCTGTTGCAAAAGATATATTAGAATACTCTCCTGATGCAATTATTGTTGTTGTATCTAATCCAATGGATACCATGACATATTTAGCATTAAAATCTACTGGATTGCCAAGAAACAGAATTATCGGTATGGGTGGTGCGTTAGATAGTTCAAGATTCAAAACATATTTGTCACAAGCTATGAAAAAGCCGGCATGTGATATTGATGGAATGGTCATTGGAGGTCATGGAGACACTACAATGATTCCGCTAATCAGATTAGCAAGTTATAATGGTATTCCAATTAACCAATTCTTAACTGAAAAAAATCTTAATGAAGTTTCAGCAGCAACTATGGTTGGTGGAGCAACTTTAACAAAATTACTTGGTACATCTGCATGGTATGCTCCTGGTGCTTCAGTCTCATATTTAGTTGATAGTATTTTGAGTAACCAGAAAAAAATAATTCCATGTTCAGTTATGCTAAATGGTGAATATGGATTAAATGATATATGTATAGGAGTTCCAGTTGTTATAGGCAGTAATGGAGTTGAAGAGATTATTGATGTTAATTTGAATGAGATTGAAAAAGAAAAGCTTCAAAATAGTGCGTCTGCAGTAGCTAATATGAATGCAGCTTTAAATACTATTCTTAATTAAATAAGTATTTATCTATTTTAACCTTATCAGATATATAAGTTGTTAAATACTGTTGTAAAGATTATATTTGCTCGCTTAAATAATGCATAAATTTAAATCAAATGCAAAATAACTATCTGGTTCGTGTTTTTGCAATCCTTTTTGGATTGGTAAGCTTATATCAGCTCTCATTTACCTTCATTGCAAATAATGAAGAGGAAAAAGCTAAAATATATTCTCAAAATTTAATTTCTGATTCAAGAGATAATTATCTAGAATTGAGAGAAAAATCAATAATTTCATACCTTGATTCAATAGGAAACATAAGTTTATATGGTTTCACATCATATAAAGATGCTAAGGGGAAAGAACTTAATAAGGGTTTAGACCTTAAAGGTGGTATTAATGTTATACTTCAAATATCAATACGGGATGTGTTAAAAGGATTATCTGAAAATACAAAAAATCCAACTTTTAATCAGGCGCTTGATGAAGCAGACTTGCTTCAAAAAAGTACTGATGAGCCATATCTAGAATCTTTTTTTACTGCATTTGAAAATATTAAAGGAACCCAGTCGTTATCAGATCCATCTATTTATGGAAATAAAACATTAAGTGATGAGATAAATTTCGAAATGTCCGATGATGAAGTTCGTCCAGTTATTACTAGAAAGGTCGATGAGTCAATTGTATCAGCATTTGAAGTGCTAAGAAAACGAATTGATAAATTTGGTGTTACTCAGCCAAATATTCAAAGACTAGGTTCTTCAGGAAGAATATTAGTTGAGTTGCCTGGCGCAAGAGATGTTAATAGAATAAAAAACCTATTACAAAGTACTGCCCAATTAGAATTTTGGGAAACTTTTAAAAATGATCAATTATTTTCTTTTTTAGTTTCTGCAAATGAAATTGTGAAATTAAAAGATGAAAAAGCAGTTACAGGTGATGAAATAAATAACCAACCAGCAAATAAATCAAGTGCTATTGACGATCTTCTAGCAGATGTTGTTTCCAAAGACTCAACTGTAGTTGTTAATCCAATTCTTGATCGTATTGTTGGAAGTGGATATCAAGGAGGACCTGTTTTAGCTCAATTTTCATCTAAAGATCAAGAAAAAATAACTAATTATTTAAATTTACCTGAGGTTAGAAGACTTCTGCCAACAGATTATAGATATATAAAGTTTGCTTGGGGAAAATCTATTCCAGACAGTGATATTCTTGATTTATATGTTTTAAAATCAAATAGAGATAATTTAGCGCCTTTAAGTGGTGGTGTAGTTGTTGATGCTGTTCAAACTTATGATGCTTTAGGGAATCCTGCAGTTTCTATGCAAATGAATGGTAAAGGCTCCCGTATTTGGGAAAATTTAACAGGGAATGCATTTAAACAGGCCAGTAATATAGCAATCGTATTAGATGAAATAGTTTATTCTGCACCAGGTGTGACAAAAGGAGCTATATCTGGAGGACGTTCTGAAATTTCTGGAAGTTTCACTTTGAATGAAGCTATTGATTTAGCTAATGTTCTTAGAGCTGGAAAATTACCTGCATCAGCTGAAATTATCCAATCAGAAATTGTTGGACCTTCTCTAGGCCAAGAAGCAATTGAATCTGGAGTTTATTCATTTTTAATCGCATTAGTTTTGGTTTTAATCTGGATGGTTTTTTATTATGGTTCCTCAGGAATTTATGCAGATATAGCATTGGTGCTAAATATCTTATTGATTTTTGGAATCCTAGCTGGTTTAGGTGCTGTTTTAACACTTCCTGGGATAGCAGGTATAGTTTTAACAATAGGTATATCTGTAGATGCTAACGTTTTAATTTTTGAACGTATTCGTGAAGAGTTAAATAAAGGTAAAGGTCAAATCAAAGCTGTTTCAGATGGATTCAATAATGCTTTATCTTCTATTTTAGATGCAAATGTTACAACAGGGTTAACAGCTTTAGTCTTATTTTATTTTGGAACAGGCCCCATAAAAGGATTTGCAACAACTTTACTTATTGGTATAGCAACTTCATTATTTACTGCAATATTTATAACTAGAATTTTAGTTGATTCAAGACTATCACTAGGAAAAGCAGTCTCTTTCACAACAAAAAAAACTAAAAACTTATTTACTAATTTTGATATTTCATTCATTCAGTTAAGAAAGATATCTTATGTTTTTTCATCAGTCTTTATTTTAATTAGTCTAATTTCTTTAGGATCCATTGGTTTAAATCAAGGTGTTGATTTTGTTGGTGGACGATCTTACACAGTGAGATTTGAAAATGCTGTCAATCCAACTGATATTCAAAAGGATTTAATTGTCGAGTATGGAAGTGCTGAAGTGAAAACTTATGGAAAAGCAAATCAATTAAAAATTACTACAAAATACAAAGTTGATGTTGAAGGTATAGAGGTTGACAATGAAATTCAGGAAAAACTTTTTAAAGCTTTAAAAAAGAATTTACCTTCATCTATCACTTATGAATCTTTTGTTAACGGATCTGAAGACAAGCAAGTTGGAATAATGTCTTCGATTAAAGTAGGTCCAACAATTGCAGATGATATTAAAAACAATTCATTCTTAGCAGTTATTGGTTCATTAATTGTAGTTTTTCTTTATATACTCTTTAGGTTTAGGAGATGGCAATACTCTCTAGGAGCTGTGACTGCAGTTTTTCATGATATTATAGTTGTGCTTGGAATCTTTTCTTTGACATACAAATTCATGCCTTTTAATATGGAAATTAATCAAGCATTTATTGCTGCTATCCTTACTGTTATTGGTTATTCATTAAATGATACTGTTGTGGTTTTTGATAGAATTCGTGAATACATTAAAGAGCATTCAAAGTGGTCACTGGATGTTACTTTAAATAAGGCTTTAAATAAGACTCTTAGTAGAACATTAAACACATCTTTAACTACATTGATTGTTCTTTTAGCTATATTTATTTATGGTGGAGAATCTATAAGAGGGTTTATGTTTGCATTAATAGTAGGTGTAATGATAGGAACATATTCTTCTGTTTTTATTGCAACACCAATAATGTTTGATACAATTAAAAAGAAGGCTGTAAAAGAATAGTATTATTAAATGCTATTATTAAATCGAGATTTATAAATTATAAATAGTCCTGATATAATTAAAGGAATACTTAGCCATTGTCCGGTTGAAAGCATAGGCATATATGTTTCGAAGCCTCCTTGACTTTCTTTAACAAATTCTACTAAAAAACGTATACTAAATATGCCTGAAAGAAATACTCCTAATAAGTATCCTGGTATATGATTTACTTTGCTATATATTTTTCTTAATAATAGAAATAATAAAAGGTATCCAAATGATTCATAGAGCTGGGCAGGATGTCTTGGTAGAATTTCACCTCTATTTTCAAAAATTACACCAAAATTTGATTCAGTATATTTTCCGACAATTTCTGAATTAAAAAAATTACCTAGTCTAATAAAAACTCCACCTAGAGTAACAGCTACCGTTAACCTATCAAAAATCCACAAAGTTGATTTAAGTTTGTGTTTAAATTGAAAAAGTATAATTCCAGTTATAATTCCTATTGCAGCTCCATGGCTTGCCAACCCCCTAAACCCAGTAAATTCATACCCTTTTATGAATCCTAGTATAGAGCCACTACTATTTTCTCTAATAGGGAGTAGAATTTCTATAAAATGATTTTGATAATAATCCCAACTGTAAAATAAAACTTCTCCTAGCCTGGCTCCAATAAGAGTTGAAAAAACCATGTAAACAAACAAAGGTTCAAGATAATCTTTGGAAACATTTTCTTTAACAAAATATTTTTCCACTATTTTATACCCGATACTAAATGCAATAACGAACATCAGACTATAGTAGTGAAGACCAAACGAGCCAATTTGAAATAAAACTTCATTTGGGGACCAATTAATTTGTAAAAATTGTATCATAATAAAACATTAAATTTCTTAATCAAATATAAGATTTTTTGACCTTATGGAACTGGATCATATCCTTTTCCGCCCCATGGATGACATTTAAAAATCCTACTTAAACTAATCCAAATGCCTTTGATTGGCCCATGTTTTTTTAGGGCTTCTGCCGAGTACTGAGAACAAGTAGGCGTGAATCTGCACTTAGGTCCAAGGAGAGGAGAGATTAAGTTTTGATATAAAAATATCAAAAACAATAAAGGAGCATTAATAATTTTTTTTATTCTATTCACTTTTTATTAATACTAAAACTTGAACTCGTTTTGTCATCCTTTAAATCAATTCCAATTGAATTTAACTCATCTCGAATTAAATCAGCAGTCTTAAAATTCTTATTAATTCTAGCAGAATTTCGAAGTTTTATTAATATTTTAATAGTTTGTTCCAGTGTGTTTGACTGGTTATTTGATTTTATAGTTTCATTAGAAGTTTTTAGTCCAAGTATTTCAAAAACAAAAATATTTAATTGATTGGAAAGAGTTTGTTTTTGATCTTCAGACAGTGTATCACCTTCACTATTTAATTTATTTATAAACTTAACTGCTTCAAATAGATTAGCAATTAATATTGGGCTATTAAAATCATCATCCATTGCACTATAACAAGCTTCCTTCCATTTGTTTAAATCAAATTCAGTATTTTCTCCTGAAGTTGGAATAGAATTAAGTGTTTTAATAGCTTCAATTAATTTATTATACCCTTTTTCTGAAGCTGAAAGTGCAACTTCACTTATATCTAAAATACTTCTGTAGTGTGCTTGAAGAAAAAAGAATTTAACTACTGACGGAGAAAAAGGCTTAGTAAACTTATTGTTTATCCCGCTAAAAACATCAGAAGGCAGAATGTTATTCCCAGTAGATTTCGCCATTTTTTTTCCATCAAGAGTCATCATATTCGTGTGGAGCCAATATTTCACTGGTGTTTTTTTATTTACTGCTTCTGCTTGAGCAATTTCACATTCATGATGAGGAAATTTTAAATCGAGCCCTCCTCCATGAATATCAAATGATTCTCCAAGATACTTAGTGCTCATTGCAGTACATTCCAAGTGCCAACCAGGAAAGCCCTCACTCCAAGGTGAATTCCACTTCATGATGTGTTGTAGTTCTGCTTTTTTCCAAAGCGCAAAATCTTGAGGATTTTTTTTATCGCTTTGTCCGTCTAAAGATCTTGAGTTGTGAATTAAATCTTCAAGTTTTCTCCCTGATAATTTACCGTAATTATTAGAAGTGTTGAATTTATGAACGTCAAAGTAAACTGATCCATTCATTTCATAACCCATTCCTGTTTTAATCATTTTTTTTATTAACTCTATTTGTTCTACTATATGACCAGTAGCAGTTGGTTCGATTGAGGGAGGTAAGGTATTGAACTTAGATAATGCGTTATGAAAGTCTAGTGTATATCTTTGAACTATTTCCATTGGCTCAAGGTTCTCTAATCTTGCTTTCTTTGCAATTCTATCCTCACCTTCATCTTCATCGTTTTCAAGATGTCCAACATCAGTTATATTTCGAACATATCTAACCTTATAACCCAAATGGGTTAAGTATCGGTAAATAAGATCAAATGAAATAAATGTTCTACAGTTTCCTAAATGAACATTGCTATAAACTGTGGGACCACAAACATACATCCCAACTTTACCTTTAGTTATTGGAACAAATTTTTCTTTTTTTGAATTTAAGGTATTATAAACCTTTAGATTATTCATTAAAATCAGTAGATAGTTGTACGTATTCTAAAAACTCTTGTTTCTTAGTAGGACTTTTAAAAACTCCTCCAAACTCACTAGTTATAGTACTGCTCCCAGTATCAGATATACCTCTTGAATTAACACACAAATGTTTTGCATCAATTATACAAGCTACATTATCAGTATTTAAAATATTTTGAAGTTCTTCTACAATTTGAAGGGTAAGCCTTTCTTGAACTTGGGGTCTTTTTGCAAAAAAATCAACTATTCTATTTATTTTAGATAGACCAACAACAGTTCCATTAGAAACGTATGCTACATGAGCTTTTCCAACTATTGGTAGCAGATGATGTTCACATGTTGAATAAAGGTTGATATTTTTTTCAACTAACATCTCACCATAGCCATATTTATTACTAAATGTTGAAGCTCTAGGTTTTTTTGCTGGATTTAATCCACCAAAGATTTCTTTAACAAACATTTTTGCAACTCGGTTGGGAGTTCCTTTTAAACTATCGTCTGTTAAGTCCATACCTAATATTTTTAATATGTCATTAACTTTTTCAGTGATTAACAAGACTTTGTCATCGTCTGATTTCTCAAAAGCATCATCACGAAGTGGAGTTTCTCTTGAACCAGCAATATGATCGTTTCCCAACTCATCTTCTTGATCTAATAATATTTTCTCTATTTTCATTGTATATTTTGATCTCACAAAGATATATAATTACTTGGATTTTAATGTATTCTTAAACTAAGAACTATAGTTTAAAATTGTAGGAAGCCATTATTGATGTTAGGTTGTTATTAGCTGAAAAACTGTCATTAATTCCTGAAGCAGAAAGAGAATTAATCATATTTATATCTGACTTTTTAATTGCAATGCCCAGTACGCTTCCATTTTTTAAATCATAACCTATTCCAAATGTAATTCCAGAATGAGAATTATCCCCATTTTTAAGATTACTTTGTTCTGAATAATATCCAGCTCTAAGACTCAATTCTCTTAATCTCATTTCCCCTCCAAGCCTTAACATTGAAGCTTTTTTATGATTAGAGGATAAATCTTTGTTTAAATCTCTTAAGTAAGAGTTTTGGTTGGTTATAAAATTAATATTATTATAGTTTTTTGAACTGTATTCTGCACTGATTAAGCCTTTAGATCCTATTATAAATGAAGCACTTAATGAGATTTTTCCAGGAGTCGAAAGTTTGTATTTAGAGGTGTTTATAACTTGAGGATCAACTACTTCTCGTATTAAATTTTCTTCAGGAAAATCTGAATGGTCAGAAATTAAAAACTGCAAAGACTCCTCAGTTAAATTTAATCTGGTTGGGGATTGGTAACTAAACCCTAGTCTTAAGTTATTTTTGATTTTGGCTATAATCCCCAGTTGAGCAGAAAATCCTCTTCCGTAAGTAAGTACTTCATTGTTAAAACGAAGTAAATAAATATTTGAATCAACTGAATAATTAGACTCAGTAAGATCAGTTATTTCTTGATAGAATATTTTGTGGCTATTTAGATTTAGACCCATATAAATTGAATTATTATATTGGGTAGAAATTGAAAAAGAGTATTTTTTATGATCCCCAGTTTTATCTATATAAAAATCATGATCTACTTGATTATATTTTGCAGAAGAAATATAATTAGTATTTTTTTCTTCATTAGAAATAGGGTCAATTATATATCCATTAAAACCTAAAAAAGCTTGTTGAACACTATACCCATAATTGTTTCCTAAAAAGTTATATAACTCACTAACTGTTTCATTCTCTTTTGTCATCAAGTTGTCTAAAGATATTCCTTGCGCATTATTTAGAAAAAATTGATCTAAACCTATTTTTCTTGATGAAACAGAATTAATATTATTTTTAAAATCCTGAACTTTCTGAATGTTAAAACCAAAATTTAATCGTTTGATTGATCCATCTGAAGTATTTTTTAATGAAAAAATAAATCCGAATTGACTTAAATCTGAAAATGATGTCTTTACTGGTATATTTCTATAATCACCAATAGCCAATGTATTATTAAAATTCACCTCAAAAGTTAAGCCCATTTCAGAATATAAAAAAACAGCACCAGCAGCAGGATTGTCACTTACAGAACTGAGATCTCCTCCTAAGGAACCAAAGGCCCCACCCATTGAAGTATACCTTGATGATCCAAAAACTCCATATGTGCTAAGGTTTAGTGCGTCTTGACTTGTTTGTGCTTTTGAATAAAATACTATTAGGAGTGTTAGAGTTACAGAAATTATGTTTCTCTTCATAAATATTATATGTGTAAATATTAATTATTACGTCCACTTTTTGACCTTCCTGAGCTAACAGAAGAACTACTTCTACTAGGAGCTCTAACGGTGCTTTGTGAGCTTCTAGAATTATTACTTGACCTAGAGTTGTTTCGAGAAAAATTTGATCTATTGGAGTTACTATTCCCTCTATTTGTTTTTGAATAAGATTGATTTTGAGGTGAAAAGTCACCAAGCACTTTTCTTATTTTGCGACCAATATTAGTTCTTGTATTATTTCTCGGCATTTCAGTTGATTGATTAACTCTACTGTTACTATTTAAGTTTCTTGACAACCGATTATAAGATCTTTGATTTACGGAACCTCTGTTGTATGGTATTTTTCTACCATACTGATTTCGATTTGAAACAACGTAATTGTATGGGTTATAATTGTTCCATCCGTAGAGTGAATATCCATTTCCCCAACCATTATTAAAATACATTCCCTGATACCCGTAATTCCAATATGGACTATAATTTGGCCAGAACAACCCGTTATTAGAAAAATTATTATATGGAAACCCAAAGCCATTAAAGGCCCAATTATTCCAATAATCAAAACTGCTAAAGCCATATCTCATCCTAATGTTAGGTGAATTATCAACTATATAAACATTATTATTTTCATTTACAGAATTAGGAGTTTGATCAGTTTGATTTTGTGAATCATTTGAAAAATTTTTAAAATAGTTTTCATAGTAAGTTGATGACTGATCAGTTGAACTATTTGATTCTGTTCTGTTTTGTTGATTCTTTATTGAGTCTTCAGTATTGTAAATACCATCTGTAGCATAGTATGATACTCCTTCAAACGAACCACAGTTGGTGAAAGTCAATAAAAAAGAAAATGTAATTATTGAAAATAAATTCTGATTTAATTTGTTTTTATTCATAACTGATTTTTTAGTTGCTCATTTAAAAAAATAGTAATTTTGTATACTAAACTTAACATTAATATATATAGGCAAATTTTGTGCCAAAGAAAAAAATGGCTGAAAAACTTACATCTAGAAATAAAGATTATTCAAAATGGTATAATGAATTAGTGGTTAAAGCAAATTTAGCTGAAACCTCTGCAGTACGAGGTTGTATGGTAATAAAACCCTATGGATATGCTATCTGGGAAAAGATGCAGGCTGAGTTAGATAAAATGTTTAAAGCTACAGGACATGAAAACGCATATTTCCCTTTGTTTGTTCCAAAAAGTCTATTTGAAGCTGAGGAGAAAAATGCAGAAGGTTTTGCAAAAGAATGCGCTATTGTAACTCATTACAGGTTGAAGAATGATGAAGACAACCCTGGCAAGTTGAAAGTTGATCCAGAAGCGAAACTTGAAGAAGAGTTAATAGTTCGTCCAACCTCTGAAGCAATTATATGGAGTACATATAAAAAATGGATTCAGTCCTATCGTGATCTTCCAATTCTCATAAATCAATGGGCAAATGTTGTAAGGTGGGAGATGAGAACTCGTCTTTTTTTACGTACTGCAGAATTTTTATGGCAAGAAGGACATACAGCACACGAAACAAAAGAGGAAGCAGTTTTTGAAGCAAAACAAATGAATGATATTTATGCTGAATTTGCTGAAAAGTTCATGGCTATGCCCGTCATAAAAGGTTTAAAATCTGAATCAGAAAGATTTGCTGGAGCAGTAGATACATATTGCATTGAAGCATTAATGCAAGACGGAAAAGCTCTTCAAGCAGGAACAAGTCATTTTCTAGGCCAAAACTTTGCAAAAGCATTTGATGTTAAGTTTGCAAATAAAGAAGGAGAATTAGATCACGTATGGGCAACATCTTGGGGGGTTTCTACCAGATTGATGGGTGCTTTAATAATGACTCATAGTGATGATAATGGGTTAGTGTTACCCCCTAATTTAGCTCCTATTCAGGTAGTAATTGTGCCTATTTACAGAGGAGATGAAGAATTAAATCAAGTATCTATTGTTGCAAACAATATAAAAAATGAGCTTGAGCTAAAAGGCATTTCTGTAAAATATGATAATCGAGATAACTTTAAGCCAGGGTATAAGTTTAATGAGTACGAATTAAAAGGTGTTCCTATAAGGATAGCTATTGGTCCTAGAGATATTCAAAGTAATTCAGTTGAAATTGCAAGAAGAGATACTTTAGTTAAATCTAAAATTAAAGTTATAAAAGTCGTAGATACAGTTAAAAACATGCTAGCTGAGATGCAAAAATCACTTTTTGATAAAGCTTTAAGTTATAGAAATGAAAATATAACACTAGTAGATTCATTTGAAGACTTTCAAAATGTATTAAATAAAAAAGGTGGCTTTATTTCTGCACATTGGGATGGTTCACCCCAAACTGAGGAATTTATAAAGAAAAACACAAAAGCAACTATACGGTGTATACCTTATCATTACAAGCAAGAGGGTGGTGTTTGTGTCTATTCTGGAAAGCCTTCTAAGCAAAGAGTTTTATTTGCAAAAGCTTACTAATTTTTTTTTATTTAAATTCATAAAAAAAATTTATTTGAAATTTTAAATAGAATTGTTGTTCAATTCCATTTTTCGATTAAATTTGCAAACTGATTTACGGCCCGTTCGTCTATCGGTTAGGACGTTAGGTTTTCATCCTAGAAAGAGGGGTTCGACTCCCCTACGGGCTACAACTAATAAAAATAATAAAAAAAAAGTTTATGGCAAATCATAAATCCGCTTTAAAAAGAATTCGATCTAACGATAAAAAACGTTTACGCAATCGTTTTCAACATAAAACAACTCGTAATGCTATTAGAGATTTCAAAGCACTTACAAAGAAAAAGGAAGCGCAAAAAGAACTTCCTGAAGTTGCTTCAATGATAGATAAGTTAGCTAAAAAGAATATTATTCATTCTAATAAAGCCGCAAATCTTAAATCGAAACTCTCAAAATTTGCTGCTGCTTTATAAGGTGTTT
>NZ_CEXPNT010000021.1:0-25354 GCF_982709265.1 Candidatus Marivariicella framensis
CTACTAAAACAATAAAACGGTTATACTATTATAGTGTAGCCGTTTTTTTATGACAAAATATTTAATGTAAACAAAACCTTACATTTATAAATTATTTTATATATTTGTAAAGTAAACATTACAAATTTAAATAAACAAATATGGAAGATCAAAAAAAACAAACAAAAATTATGCTGGCATGGACACTAGCATGGGTAGTAAGTTTAGGAGTTTTAACATTTGCGGAAAACGCTCTTTGGGAAAATAAAACATATACTACAATAGGATTAATAATAAATTTTGCTATTGGAATAGGTATGATAATCGCTAATAAAAATTTATTTAAGACTTATGACGAATTACAAAAGAGAATTCAATTTGAAGCAATGGCCATTACATTGGGCTTAGCAGTAGTAGTTGGTCTTACATATGAAGTCTCTTTTGATTTTGGAATTATTGGGAAGGAACCTGAATTCGAATATCTAATGATGTTTATTTCACTTTCATACATTATTGCCAATATCGTTAATTATAGAAGATTTCGATGAAAAATAAACTAAGGGAATTAAGAAAAAATCAAAAATTGACACAGGAAGAATTAGCCAACTTAATTGGTATTTCACGTCAAGCGATAAATGCGATTGAAAAGGAAAAATTTGATCCAAGTTTACCCACTGCATTTAAGATGTCAAAGTTGTTTGAGATAGCTATTGAAGAACTGTTCTTTTTTGAGGGATCTAAATAATTAATTGTATGACTGAAAATAGAATAGAAAGTTGAGACTTTTTTTATAAGAATTTACATATACTACAATGCTGTATAAATTAAAATTTATGATGAATTCTAAAAATTAACACCACGTCTATTATTTTAAGAACTCATTTAGAACACTTTTAAAGAGAAGGTTTTTTATATATTATTCACTTTCAATTTAAAATTGATAACTTTAAATAATGAAAAATCTTTTATCTTTTATTTTTTTTATTTCAAGTATTTCATTCTCCCAAACAATTAAAAAGGAGATTCAGAGAGACAGTCAGAAGACTAACAATAAAGAAATTGAGAACTTTAAAAATTTAACCGGAATCAATCTTGATGAAGTAATTGTAATAGAAGACTCTTTAGTTTCTATTACAATTAAAAGTAAAGGAAATGAATATATTTTTAACCCTAAAGAATATAGTGATTTTGAAATTGATTCAATTAGACAAAGTATTCGTTGGCAAAAAATGGGCCTTAATAAATATGGGATAAACACTAAAGCATTTAACCTTATAGCAGCTATACGAAATCGTCTAACAGGAGTTCAGATAGCTAGTCCTTCTACCGGTATAATTCGTCTAAGAAGCTCGAATTCGATTAATAATTCTAAAACTATTCCTGCATTTGTTGTAGATGATCAATTGTTTGTCATTCCAGGCGAAATAGTTCAAAATGCCATTCAAAAAGGTATTCCTTTATGGAGTTTCTATCCAAACATTCCACTTGACGATATAGTTGATGTAGAAGTTTTGAGATCACTAGCTCAAACAAATAAATATGGGTTATTGGGAAATGCAGGGATTATTAAAATAACAACTAAAAATGGGCGTAAACGTAAGAATATGAAATCGAGAAAAATAGTATCAAATACAAATTCTTTATTCTTTGATAGTCCAGAATTAATTGCTCCTGTTTTTCCTGGTTGCGAAAATTCAAAAAATAAAAAAAAATGCTTTAAAATAGAACTGGACAATTTCATCCATTCTAATATTATATATCCTTCTAATTTTAATCAAAAAACAATCAGTCGTGTTTATGTTAGAATTTATATTGACAAATATGGAAACATATCTAAATATAAAGCCAGAACTACTGAAGGACAAGAAGTGTTTGCAAAAGAAGCATTAAGAGTTGTTAAAACGCTGCCAAAGTTCAAGCCTGCCACTTCATCTGATAAAAACCAAGGTGTTTATTATTCATTTCTAACTCTTTTTAAAAATGAATAACTAAATTAATGAAGACTTAACTTTAAAATTTATAATTAGCACCAAAAATAAAACTTCTTCCCAAATCATGAGCGTAATATCTTAGTCGGTTAAGATAATTTCGATATTCTTTATTAAATAAATTTCTTATGCTAAAACTTAAGGAGAGACTATAATTTTGTTTGGTGATGATACCAATACTTGAATTAAAATTAAATATTTGATAAGCATCAGGCGGAGTACTTAAATCGAGTGTTTCTGTAGTTTCTGATAATGCAACAAATACATCAAAGTTATTGTCAGGATACTCATTTTGACGAAATGTATACTCACTCTTTAATGACAGTGTTATGTTATTAGCTTTTTGATTTTGATATACTATTTCATTATTTATATTTACCGGAGGCATACTTATGAGAGGCTCATTTTTTAAAAGATCACGGCCCTTGATAATTGATAATTGATTGTCTAAATAAAAATTTTTATTTAAAACTACTAAGGCATCAATATCTAAGCCTAAAATCTGGGCATTAGTTTGTCTATACTCCCAAACCTGAAAATTTCCTCTTATAGTAGTTTGAACACTAGTTGGTTCAATTAATATAAAATCATTGATTGAATTTATATAAGGATTAACCGATAAGTTTATATTTTTATTTTGAAATATATAATTTAAAGTTATTTTATGACCGACCTCTGAATTAAATCTTAAATCGCCTAGTTCAATTCGAGCTGATGAATGATGAAGGCCTTCACTAAACAGTTCTGAAGGATTAGGCATTCTTGAAGCGATTGAATAGTTAAAATTTATTGAATGATTCTTATCAAAATTATATCTAGAACCAAAAGTTGTTGAATAGTTTGTGAAAATCAATTTTGTTTTAATTAGCGTCTGACTACTAATTTCATTAATGATCAAATCAGAAAACAAATCTTGGTAGTTTCGAGATTCCCAAAAGGATGTTCTGTAATACTTTGAAACATCCATAGATGAAAAATCAAAACGACCTCCAGCTTCCAAAAGGAACTTGTCATTAATTTTTAAGTCAAAAATTGAGTATATTCCTAAATCATATTTATTATAATCAGGAATAATTCTTCTAACTCCTGTTTCTGGATCTGGAAAATTCTTTTGATATCTTCCTATTGCCCCTAGTTTTATATTTAATAAATTTGAAACTTGAGATTTTAAATCTACCTTAATACTGTGGGTTTTAAGTTCTAAATCAATTGAAGGTTTAAACTTATCATCTCCCCTTCGTATATCAAATTCTAAACGATTGTTTTGTTGATAGTCATATTGGAAACTTATTTTGCCTAGACGTTTAAATCTATTAAATCCTTTAAACCTAAAAGTACGGTGATTAAGATCTTGTTTAGGAACATTAATTTTATAAGAAAAATCATTAACTATAAAGGGGCGCTCACTATTTATTGCTCTAATTTGATCTTGAGCACCTCCTATATGGGAAGCTCTTAAAATTCCTAATTCATTATTAAAAATAGAATAATACAATTCCAATCCATACTTGAATCGGTTTAGACCAAATCTAAAAGAAGCATTTTGTTCTTCAACTCCGGTATTATTCAAATTATATTTTGGTGATTCAAAATCTCCAAAACGCTTAAAAGTAACTTGAACTGAGGAATATAACCCATTTTCATTAGTCTTAATTAAATTTGAGGTTGTAGTTAATCCTCTTCCATTTGTTTCCCCTTTTACTAAAATTTTACCGTATAGGGTGTCCTTTACTTCAAAATTTGATGTTTCTGCAACTATAACTCCGCCTAGAGCACTTCCTGAATATTGCAAAGCTCCAGCGCCCTTAATCAATGTGATTTTATCAAGTGAATTAACATCAATATTCGGTGAGTGCTCTTCACCCCATTCTTGATCTTCCATTCGAACTCCGTTGTTTATAATCACAACACGACTACTGTGTAATCCATTAATAACTGGTTTAACAACTGAATTTCCAGTTTTAAATGATGACACTCCTGATAAATTACTTAAAATTTCACCTAAAGGTGAACTAATGCTTTTTTCCAAAACCTTACTTGAAATTTTATTTTCAATTAATGTTTTGGATTTTTCTATGAAAGAATTACCGTATACAATAATCTCATTTAATTCTTCTATGTGATGTTCTAACCTTAGGATCCTATTGATGTTTTGAGAAACTCTTATAGTTTCTATTTTAGTTTTACACTGTGGATGTGATACTTCAAAAACATAAAATTTGTTGCAAAGATTTGAAATACTAAAGGCTCCATTAGAATCAGTTATGATTTGTTCATTAAGTCCTTCAGCATCTATAATAGCTCCAATTAAAACTTTTCCATCATGTAAATCAACAACTTTCCCAGAAAATATATTATCACAATTCTGAGAAAAAAGACAAAAAGAGTTAAATAGAGTTCCTATAAGCAGCAATCTAAACATTTAAATGTTTGATTAAAATTAACGTATAAGTAAAATTGAGGATAATAAAAGTATTATCCTCAATTTACATTAATAAAAATTTAATTATCTAAAATTTTATAGATAACGGTAATTATTCAATTGTAATATTAAAAATAGCCTGAATATCTGTTTCCCCCCCAGCACTTGCTAAACCAGTATTTGGTTTTGTTGGTTCATGTACTAGTGAAAAAGTAAGACTACCACTACTTGCTGACCCAGCAGTTAAGTTGAATTTAGTTCCTAAATTATTTCCTGCTGAATCAAAATTAGAATATTCAGTTGTAAGATCAAGTCCACTGCCTACAGTGTAGAAAAATTGATGATCTAAATCTTCTTCTTCAACTTCTTCAGTGATGTCTTCAGCTGGAGACTCAAGTTCATTTAGTACTCTAATGAGTCCAACGTAAGTAGTTCCTGAGGTTAAATTTCCTGATATAGTAATAACTGGTTCATTAGGACCATCCGAATCCAAGTCCTGATATTTCATAATAATAGTTGAACTACCAGAGTTTAAAGTTACCTCCAAAGTAGTTATTACTTCTTCTTCATTGACTACTTCTGGTGCTGGATCGTCATCTTTTGAACAGGATGTAAATGATAATATAAGAGCTAGTATAAAAGGTGAAAAATTATTTGTTTTCATGCTTATTTTTTTAAGTTATTAATTAATTATTTGCGCAGATCTATTAGTTTAGACCGCACAGGAGATTTTACTTATTATATAAATCAAGTTAATTAACTAAACCTTGGGGGACCTCTTGGAGAGTACTTTTCATTAGGAAAGGAGAAAAAAATATCTAAATAAATTGATAGATTTTTTTTAAATAAAATATTATTTGCAATGTAAAATTCTGAATCTAGGTTTAATTCAAAACCTGATAGACTAAAATCACACAAAGAACAAGGATCATATTCTTGATGAAAATGAGTTGAAGTTTCAGTGCAAGAATTATGCTTATGTTTTTCAACAGATTTGATCGATTCAATTCCCGTTGGAGCTAAAAAAACTAATAGCAATATCCATGATGTAATCACTCTAATAAAATAATTTTCTTTTTTCAATTTGATGATTTACTATTCAAATGTAAAAAAAAAATTATATTAGTCAATATTAATATTACGTTAAGTTAAAAATGGGCAAAGACAATTTAATTGAAGAATTAAAGTCAATATTAAAAGAAAATCAATTACTTATTAAGGATGATGTCTTAACAAGATTCTCTCATATTTGGAAAACTAATGAGCCCCTTCAGGCCATTGCAGTCACCCTTCCTAGAACAACAAAAGAAGTCAGTGAGATAGTTAGGTTGTGTAGCAAATATGACCAACAAATAATTATTCATGGTGGTTTAACTAATTTAGTTGGGGGAACAGAAACACAAAAAAATCAATTAGTTATTTCATTAGAAAAAATGAATTTAATTGAAGAAATCGATTCGCAAAGTAAAACTATAACTGCACAATCTGGAGTTATTGTTGAAAATTTGATTAATGCTGCAGCTGAAAAAGAGTTATTATTGCCATTAAATTTTGGTGCTAAAGGCTCTGCTCAGATAGGGGGTGCAGTTTCGGCAAATGCTGGAGGTTTAAGAGTCTTTCGTTATGGCATGACCAGGCAAATGGTTTTAGGTTTAGAAGTTGTGTTGCCTGACGGTACAATTATCTCTTCTTTAAAGAAGATAATTAAAGATAATTCAGGGTATGATTTGAAACAGCTTTTTATAGGCAGCGAAGGAACGTTAGGAATCGTAACTAGAGTTGTTCTTCGGCTTCAAGAAGCACCAAAGAGTCGTTCATCTGCTTTTGTTGCTGTAAAATCATATGAAAAAGTAGTTAAGCTACTTAAATATCTTGAATCTGAATTGAGTGGAAATCTTAGTGGTTTTGAATTAATTTGGAAAAGAACATATAAAGCCATGACCGAATCTACTGAACTAATTAAGCCTCTGTCAGATGATTATGAGTATTATGTGCTTATTGAGAGCCTTGGAAGTCAGCCGAAAGAAGATTATGAGTTGTTAGAGCTTCATATTGAAAAGTCATTAGAAAAAGAAATAATTGAGGATGCAGTAATGGCAAAAACAGAAAAAGAGCTTCATCAAATATGGCAGATTCGAGAAGATGTAGCAATATTAGCATCTAAAGCAAAATTTGATCAGCATTTTGATATTAGTATACCAATTTCTCTAATTGGAAAAATTATAAATTCAATAATTACAGAGCTTGAGAATATCAAAGAAGTCAAAACAATTTTTCCTTTTGGACATGTAGCTGATGGAAATATTCATTTTATTATAGGAAGAGACATTGATAATTCTGAAATTATTGATATTATTAATTCTATTGTTTATTCTCCACTAAAAAAACATAAAGGTTCATTATCTGCTGAACATGGAGTTGGATTACATAAAAAAAAATATTTACAAACCAGTAGATCTGAAGAAGAAATCAAACTAATGGAGCAGATCAAAATTATGTTTGACCCGAAAAATATTCTTAATCCAGGTCGAATAGTATTCTAATTTTTATATTCTAAAAGAGAATCAGTTAAAGAAATATCCCAAAATGAGGGAAGAACAAAATACACCATTAATGTAATCACAATTATTGAAATAATATTTAGCCAAAACCCCTTATTTACCATATCTGGAATCCTAAGATAACCAGCTCCAAAAACTACTGCATTTGGAGGAGTCGCAACTGGCAACATGAACGCACAGGAGGCAGCAACTGTAGCTCCAACCATTAAAATAAATGGGTGAATATTAACTTGTGAACTCATCGTTGCCAAAACAGGAAGTAGCATTGCTGTGGTTGCTAGGTTAGATGTTATTTCAGTCAAAAAATTAACTACAGTAACTAAACATAGGATTAAAATAATTAGAGGTAAATCTTTAAGTATTGTTAGCTTGCTTCCAATCCAAATAGCCAGCCCAGTGTCAACAAATCCTTTAGCTAAAGCCATTCCTCCTCCAAATAAAATTATAACTCCCCAAGGAAGCTTAACAGCCTCTTTCCACGTAATAAGAGCTCTTTTATTATCACTTGACGGAATAACAAACAGAATTAATCCAAATGATATAGCAATAATAGTATCATCTATATTTGGAATAAATTTTTGCAATAAAAATGATCTAGAAATCCAACACAGAGCAGTAAGAAAAAATATAAATGCTACCCTTTTTTCTTCTACAGACATTTTACCTAGATTATTTTTTAATCGATTTATTTCATGTTTACCACCTGGAAATTCATTTTGATCAAATTTAAAGGCCTTCTTAGTTAGATATTGCCAACATATAAATAACATCATCATAGAAATAGGAAATCCAAAGACAAACCATTTGAAAAAAGATATTTCATATCCAAAATTTGATTCTACAACACCTGCTAAGACAAGATTTGGAGGAGTTCCAATAATAGTTGCAATGCCACCTATAGAAGCACTATATGCAATTGAAAGTAATAAAGCTTTTCCAAACTGCTTATTCTCATTAACAGAGGTTGAAGGATTGTCTTCTAGCTGTTTTATAATTGCAAGTGCAATTGGAAGCATCATTACTGATGTAGCTGTATTTGATATCCACATCGATAAAAATGCAGTAGCCACCATAAAGCCTAAAATTATTAGATTAATCTTGGTTCCTATAGCTGAAATGATATTTAAAGCAATTCTTTTATGAAGGTTCCATCTTTCTATTGCTATAGCAATTAGAAAGCCCCCCAAGTATAAAAAAACATACTTATGTCCATATGCTGCCGTAGTGTTCGAAATAGAAACAGCATTAGTTACAGGGAATAATACAATTGGAAGTAAAGCGGTTGCAGCTATAGGTATCGCTTCTAGTATCCACCATATTGCCATCCAACTAGTCGTAGCAAGAACGTTTCTACCCTCTTCACTAAGATCACTGAAAGAAATAAATTGTATAACAATAAAAGATAACGGTCCTAATAAAAGTCCTAAACGTTGTTTTGAAAACATAATTAGTTGCTGCTTGAAGTATGGTCACTCAAAATTAACCAACCATTCTCATTTTTCAACCATATTAAAGAAAAATATCCACTTAATTCTTTATCAGGATAACATAAAAAAAACTGCCCTAACAACTGTGCTACATTTTCAGATACAGATGAAATATTTAAAATTTTAAACTTTAATTGACCCATTTTTTCCTTTGTTGGATAAGAATTTAAATATCTGTCTCTTACAGAATTCCAACCATAAAAAGGTCCACTAGATCCATTAAAAACCAAGTTCTCTGATTTAAGATATCCTTGCATAAAAGCATTAATATCTCCATCATTCCAAGCCTTTTCTTGTTTTTCTATAACACTTATTATAGAATTCTTATCTTGTTCTTTTAATACATCTTGAGCCATTGATTTAGATAGAAACAAACAACTTACTGAGAATACAATTATATATCTTATCATCTGAAAAATTAATTAATTTTAAAAATTAGAATGAAAATACAATTTGATATTAGATTGCTTTTGATATTTAGTATAATTTTTTTGAATAAAGTATCATCGCAAGATGAAAAAATTAAAGAAATTCTCTTAAAATCTATAAATGCACATGGAGGCGAAGTAAACCTCAATAAAATAAAAAAAATTAAATATCTAAAAACCACATTTACTTATGATAAAATGGGTGATGTTGAAAACCAAATTAGACAAAAGATAACTCATGAACTTCATCCTTACTCAACTGAAATAGAATCAAATAATACACTTTTTAAAACAAACGGAATTGTTACTGAAATAATTGAAGACGGGAACAATGTAAGTGATCTAAAATCTTTAAATAAAGCTAAATCAAATCTTGATGGTGCTTTTTATGTTTTTTGGCAACCCATGAAATTAAAAGACACAGGTACGATAATAAAATATATGGGTGTAACTAGTTTACCTAACAAAAAAAATGTACACTCCTTAGAAGTGAGCTATCTTGATGGATCTGACATATGGAATTTTTATTTTGACACAAGCACATATTTACTTATTGGAACTGAAGTAAATCATAATAATAAAGTGAGTTTAATATATACAACAGCTTTTAATACTACCGATTACGGCGTGTTTCATCATAAGAGAGAAAGCTATAAATTGACTGAAAATAGATCAAAATTAAGCATTCAAGCAAGTTATATTTATAATATTTTAGATGTTGTAAAAGAATAATTTATTAACACATAACGAATACTTATTACAAACACTTATTTAGTTAACCATTAAATTTTACATTTGAAATCAATTCAAATTTAAATATTTTCATGGACATTATAGAAACGTTAATTATTGGAAGTGGTCCTGCTGGATATACAGCTGCCATATATGCTGCTCGGGCTGACCTTAAGCCAATTATGTATACTGGAATGGAGCCTGGAGGTCAATTAACAACAACGACTGAAGTTGATAATTTTCCTGGCTATCCCAATGGAATTGATGGGCCAACTATGATGGTTCAACTTCAACAACAAGCTGAACGATTTGGAACTGAAGTTAGAATTGGACATGTTTCTAAAGTAGAACTTGCCTCAAATAAAGGAGGAATTCACAAAGCATGGGTAGATGAAAAAACAGAGCTACACGCAAAGACTATTATCATAAGTACAGGAGCTACGGCAAAATATCTTGGAATTGAAAGTGAACAAAGACTAAGAGGTGGCGGAGTTTCAGCATGTGCAGTTTGTGATGGCTTTTTTTATAAAGGACAGGATGTTGCAATTGTTGGTGGAGGAGACACAGCGGCAGAGGAAGCTACATATCTATCTAATATTTGCAATAAGGTAACTATGCTTGTTAGAAAAGGTGAAATGAAAGCGTCTAAAGCTATGCAACACAGAGTTACTAATACAGAAAACATAGACTTGAGATATTTTTCTGAAATTGATGAAGTCTTGGGGGATCAAGTTGTTGAGGGACTTCGTATTCTAAATAATAAAACTGGTGAAAAAGAAGAGATTGAAATAACAGGACTTTTTATTGCAATTGGACATAAGCCTAATACTGAAATTTTTCAGCATCAGTTAGAAATGGATGAAGGAGGATACTTAATAACTGAAGGAAAAAACACTAAAACGAATAAGCCTGGTGTTTTTGCCTCTGGAGATGTTCAAGACAAGGAATATCGACAAGCTGTAACTGCTGCTGGAACCGGATGCATGGCAGCACTAGATGCCGAAAGATATATTAATAGTTTGAAAAACTAATTGCCTATTAAATATTGGAATTTTAAATAGAGTTGGGCTGATTCAGAAGTAAATTTTTTATTAGCCTCTGCTCTACTATATCCAATGTTTCCTCCAATATAAAACAAAGTGAATGGATTTGGGTTCCATTTAATTAATGGTTGAGAGAAAAAGGTTTTATCAAAATCATCATATTCTGTAATTAATCTTATTGAAAAATCTCTATTAAATTGATAATTGAAGTTAATTCGAGTAATGTATCCTTTATAATATAATGCTCCATCTACCTTATT
The DNA here is from genome assembly GCF_982709265.1 of Candidatus Marivariicella framensis. NCBI lineage: Bacteria > Pseudomonadati > Bacteroidota > Flavobacteriia > Flavobacteriales > Flavobacteriaceae > Candidatus Marivariicella > Candidatus Marivariicella framensis. The sequence goes on from NZ_CEXPNT010000021.1 coordinate 10,901, forward strand.
TCTTAATTCACTATATCTTAAAATTGGACTAATTCGAAACTTATCTGATAATTGGAAGGAATTAAAGGTTCTAATATTTAATTCATCTCCTAGGGCTAATTCATCTAGATTATAGCCTATTTGATCGCCCATTCCAATTCCAAATCTTAATGTTACAATCTCTGATGGACTGTAATTGACCATCCAGCCTATAGAATTTAAGTTTTTTGGATTAAAACCTTCAAATTCATTGTTAAATTGATGATTAAATTCAAATCCCGTCCGTAAATTATTCTTCATAATCAATTCCCCTCTTAGCTCAATTCCAGAACTTTTTTGAAAATTATCATAATTAAATTGTCCCCACAACTCTGTCCCTATATTAGCTTGCTGAATAAAATTATTTCCATAATAAATATAGTTTTGACTAAATTCTATTTCTCTGTAAGAATTTTTGGTTACAAAACCAAGTGGAGTTCTGTATAAAGGAGATAATTGTTTGTAGCCAATAGAGGACTCCCAATTTTGTGTAGTTCGACTTAAATCAAAAAGGACTGCATCTCCACTATAAGACTCACCGTCTAACCTTAATGATCTACTCTTTATAAAACCATCCTGTTCAATCCAATCGTTTTCAGGTTCATTGGTAATACTTTTATTTAATTCAAAATTAACAGTATATGATTTTAAAAATTGATGCCGGCCTGACAAACCAAATGTATGATCACTTCCACCACCTTTCAAAATTCGATTTGTTATTAACGCACCAAAATTTGATCCTTTGCTATAATTTCTTTGATACCTTAAAATATTTGAAAAATTTTCTCTCCCCTCTCCACTATATGACTGGTTTTCTCCTCCAATTATGTAAGCAGTTTTAGTATCATATGCCGCTAACCAATATATACGTTGTTTTTCATCCTGATGAATCAACTTAGTAGAAAGAATAGGTTGATTTATCATTCGAGTATGAACTGTATTAAGCTCAGTACTAACTAAATCAGCTCCTTCATTAAAAAAAGGTCTTCTCTCAGGGTAAAAAATAGCAAAAGTAGCATTTACATTAATTTGAGATACATCAGCCTCAACTTGAGAAAAATCAGGATTAATAGTATACTCTAAAGATGTTGAATAACTTAAATCTGCTCTTCCACTTAATCCAAAACTAAATTTTGGTTTCCCATATCTGATAGAGTTTTCATCTGCATTTCCTTCGACTCCACTATAAACATAAGGCAATAAGTTAAGTCTTAGCTTTGGTTTAATGTTTTTAAAAACAAGTTCATTTTTGGCTTGACATGTAATACAAGGATTGTTTCTGTCAATTGGAAAATCCATATTCTGACTTTCAACTCCATTTGCAAAAATTTTACGATAAAAAGAAGTTTTCCACTTTAATATAGATTTATTTTTAAATTGAAAAGTAGAAAAAGGAACTTTCAATTCTACTTGATACCCGTTATCAAATATCTGTGCTTTATTTTCAAACATAACATCAAAGGAAGGGTCTCCATCATTCCTATTAAATTTCATGTCCATTTGACTTCCATCAGCATTACTTCCTAAGCATATCATATATCTACCATCACCAAATGTATCAATACAAATCATTACAAAATCATCTTGCCAAGCTTCATCACGATTTCGAATCGAACTTCTCAACTTGTCTTTTGGAATATCAGCTAAAAATCCAATATACATATGAGTTGATGAATATGCGACATAAGCCTTTGTTTTATAAAAAGAAGGAGTGTTGTTTCCAGGCTCAATTTCATAAGAAATATCAAAAGAAGGGAAATTAGACCACTCATCAGTGTTTACGACACCGTCAAAGTTTATTGGATCTAGATTTTGACCATAAATTTGTAATGAAATTAAAATTAATAATAAGCGTGCTTTTTTCATATTACTAAATAAGTTTTTATGTCCATACTATAATTTGTTGAAAGAAGGTAATTAAATGTTTACTTTTAAAATGAAATTAAATATTTTACGAATGTAATACATAAAATGGTACTATGCAATACATAGTAAGTAATTTAATTATTGCTCTATAGATGACGCATTAAAAAACTTAAGTATCTCTGAATGGAAAGAAAATTTAATTAAAATAGGATTGCAACACACTTCACAGTCTTCTATATACTCACTTTGACTTAAAGATGAATCAATCAACATTGATATTTGTTTCCAACAATGGGGACATTGAAAAAATTGTTCAATCATTGTTTTTGATTATTTTTTCTAACTTTTTATGTTCTAATTCCCAAATATCAATATTATCTTGAAGTTCTTTTTTTTGTGCATGATATTTATCAAAAAAATCAGTAGAAGCAATAGTTTTTTCATAATTAATTTCCAACTCCAGATCAATAGCTTTAATTTTTTTTTCAAGCATATCAATTTTATTTTCTAACTTATTAATCCTACTCTTTGTATTGTTAATTTTTTTTTGATTTAAATAATCACCTGCATTATTTTTGTTTTCAGAAGGGTTAGTCTCTGTATTTTTATGATTACTTATTTCTGTAAAATTTTTAATATTTTTCTCTTCTAAATATGATTTTACTCCCCCTAAATGCATTTTTACTTTTTGATCTTTGAATTCAAGAACAAGATCACATAACTCATCAAGAAAATCTCTATCATGAGAAACAAGAATTAAAGTGCCTTGAAATTTATTCAAGGCTTGTTTAAGTATGTCTTTTGAAGCTATGTCAAGATGATTAGTTGGCTCATCCATAACTAGAACATTAAAAGGTTGAAGAAGTAATTTGCAAAGAGCTAATCTATTTCTCTCACCTCCTGATAAAACACTAACTTTTTTATCTACATCATCTCCTCTAAAAAGGAAAGCTCCTAAAATATCTCTTACAGAACTTCTATTTTTTTCAGTAGCCGCTTCTTGAACCGTCTCCAAAATTGTTAATTGACCATCTAAATACTCTGATTGATTTTGAGCAAAATATCCTATTTCAACATTATGCCCCAACTTAAGGTTTCCTTGATATTTTATTTCTCCTACTATTATTTTTGCTAAAGTAGATTTCCCTTGGCCATTTTGACCTACAAATGCAATTTTAGATCCACGTTCAAGAAGTAAATCAACATTTTTAAAGACAATATTTTCTCCATATTGCTTGGACACTCTTTCTGATTCCAATATTGTCTTTCCCGGTTGCTTACTAACTGGAAAATTCAATTTCATGGTTTGTGTTTCTTCTTGATCTACTTCAATTCTATCAATTTTATCAAGCTTTTTGATTAAGGATTGTGCCATACTAGCCTTAGAAGCTTTAGCTCTAAATCGTTCAATTAACTTTTCTGTATCCTGAATCTGTTTGTCTTGATTTTTTTTAGCTGATTTTTGTTGTTCAATTATCTCTTGGCGAAGCTTAAGATATTCTGAATAAGACTTTTTAAAATCATAAATGTGTTTTTGAATAATCTCAATAGTTCTGTTAGTAACATTGTCTAAAAATATTCTATCATGAGATACTAATAAAACAGCTCCTTTATATTTCATTAAAAATTGCTCTAGCCAAATAATTGAGTCAATATCTAAATGATTAGTAGGCTCATCCAATAATAAAATATCATTTTCTCTAAGTAAAAGTTTAGCTAACTCAATTCTCATTCTCCACCCTCCAGAAAACTCTTCTGTTGGTTTATCAAATTCAATGCTTTTAAAACCCAATCCTAGTAGAATTCTTTCTGTCTTCGCTTTGTAATGGTAACCTCCTAATAGTTCATAATTAGATGTAGATTCTGTCAACTCTATTATTAAACCTGAATACTCTTCACTCTCATAATCATTTCTAATTTCTAACTGGTGATTTATAAAGTCTTGTCTTTTTTCAATTTCTAATATTTCTTTAAAAGCTTTATAAGCCTCTTCAAGAACACTCCCAGTATTATGAAAGTCTAAGTCTTGCGGTAAATATCCTATTTTGCATTGTTTTTCTATTGCAAAACTTCCACTGGTTGGAGTTTGTTCTTGAGCTATAAGTTTTAAAAGTGTTGACTTTCCTGCTCCATTTTTTCCAATTAATGCTACTCTATCTCCTTGACCAAGTCTAAAATTTAGATTATCAAATAAAGTAAAACCTCCAAAGGAAACTCCTATATTTTGTGCACTTAACATAAATTTATACTTCTTTTTTTTTGAGTGTAAATCTGCGAATATCTATTGAGGTAGACAAAGCTTTATCCAAAAAAATATAATTATAAAGAAACTCAGATAGTCGAGGAGCTATAAGAGAACCTCTAGTTCCTAAACCATTGAAAATATAGATGTTATCAAATTCCAGATGTGACCCTAATAATGGTCTACGATCTATAACTGTTGGTCGAATTTGAGCATCATGACTAATAACTTCAAAAGGAATATTTAATTTTTCTTGTAGTTCAGATAAAAGCTCATTTTTAGCAGACAAAGATTTTTCAGCAGTTTTATCATTATTATTAAATGTTGCTCCAATCCAAAAAAGACTTTGCCCTAGAGGAACTATGAAAAACTTACCTTTCCATATGGCTTTTTCAGAAAGTTTGTAAGATCTGATAACAAGCATTTCGCCTTTATTACCGACTAAAGGAAGGTAACTAAAAAAGGGATTGTTTTTCATACCATAGCCCTCACAAAAAATTATATTTTTATATGAATTATCATTATAAGTGACTTCACCTCTTTTAAATTTTAAATTTGAGTAATTAAAAACTTCTCTTTTGTAGTTACCCTTCAAAACATATTGATATTTTTTTATTATCTCTTTAAAATTCAACCTGCCAACATTTTTTAGTGTTCCAAAACCATTAGGTGTGTTTATCTCATCTACATTTTTTAAAACTATCTTTTTATTTAAAAAAAATTTCAAATTGTTTTTGTCGAAAGCCTCAGACCATTTATTGTGTTCGCTTAAGCTTGAGAAAATTCTATTAATACCTGTTTTATTGTAAACATTATATCCTAAGAGGTTTGATATTTCTTTATAAAAGGGTAAAGCATATTCAAAAAAATCTTTTCCTTCCCATGACATATTATATCGTTTTAAAACGGTTGGATTCAAAACGCCACCAGCAACAAGACTAGAACTGTTTTCTGAAGAATCAATTACGTGAAAAGATATTTTATTTCTTCGCAATTGATGGGCTATAGAAAGGCCAGCAATTCCAAATCCTACAATTAAAGTATTCATTATTATTTAGCTTTTGTTCAAAAAAAAAGCGTCTCATTCTGAGACGCTTTTTTTTTAATATGATTTCTATTAGTTATTCCACATGTCTTGTTCATAATCACGAATTACATTTTTAATTCTTTCAGACTCTAAAAGTTGACGAAGAGCATCTTCGTATATGTAGTCCTTAATTTCTCTATCATTATATGGATTTTCTTCCTTATAAATTACAGAGTTAAAACGTCTTGTGTTGAGCATTAAGTCAAAAGTTATTGGTTGAGAGGCATTTCTAGAATTAAATATTTCTGAACCATTTAATGCTAGTCTTGCATTTGGAAACCAAACCCAGAATAGTGGAACTGCATCCAAATCTTTAATATCTTTCGGAAAATCTTGAGCATCATTATTTGCCCTTGTACTCGCAACAACTGCTGTAGGAGCAATACCTAATAATCTATATTTAAGTTCTCCCAATCGTTTATCAAAATACCAAGTTCCCTTAATCAGGTAGGAGTCTATCTCCTCTTTTCCAATTTCATAAGTAGAATATTCTTGAGATTCAGGAGATTCGTCATTGGGTACGCCAGCATTAAAATTCTTTCTTCCTAGTTTGTTAAGCTCCCTACTTTTTAAATACCCTTTAATGACATCTGGAGAACGTTTTGTAGTGAAATATCCATCTTCATATACTTCAGTTATATTACCATTCAATATATTTTCCCAAAGAACATCAAAAAGAGGTTTTCTTGTAGGGTCAACATTAGCTACTGGATAATAAAATGGGAAATTGATGCGTTCATCTAAATCAATTTTTTCCCAAACAGTCTTAGACCACATAACATCTCTATCGTCTACATAACCATAAGCCAAAGGCTCATTGTCGCTTGTTAATAATTGTTGTTCATTTAATTTTCCTATTTCTTGAGGAATAACAGCGTTGAGTAAGTTAGACTGACCATAAAAAACAGTAGGGCTACCTATAATTAGAAATATTAAAATAAATGACAACTTTCTCATAATTTTATCTTATTACAATACGAATACCTGCAACTCTTTCAAAAAGATACTTTGGGTTTTGTGGGTTTCTAACTTTAATATCAAAAATCTCAATAACCTGACCTTTTCTTGCAGATTTAAGAGCTGATTTAGCATTTGCATTTAATCTATTACCATTAACTGAGACAGGAGCCTTTCCAGGCACTTGAAATTGAAAACTTAGTACTTGAAGTTTTATATCGAAATCAAAATCTATTATGGATGCTCCTACATTTGAATTTTCAACATCAGATTTACTCAAACTAATTCTCCCAACTTCTCCTCTAATTATTGCAGATGGAGCAGGAATATCTTTTATTCGGTATTTGGTTGATGTTGATACCGGTTGGCCATCAGGTAAAGTAGCGCTTGCCCTTATAGACACTTCAAATCCTTTTTGAGGAATCATAACATATTTAGAACCTTTAACTTTTCTAAGTCCAGGTGCTCTTGCTGTAATTTTATTATTAGCAATACCTGCTATAGAAATTGTCATAGGGTTTGGTATTCCTCGATAGACTACATTCATTTTATCAGCTGAAATAACTGCAGAACTAGGTTTAGCTATTACAGGAAAAGATTGTTTTACTGTAATATTAGATTCAATTCCATCATTTAAAAAGACAAGATCTCCAAGAATTTCATGGTCTCCAGGTTTACCCGTTATGATGTTTAATTTTACTCCACCAGGAATAAGTGTATAATCTCCTTCTTTTAATTTTACTCCATCAATAGTTAAATTCACAGAATTAGGATTTTGAGCTCCACCTTTTCTTCCTAAAATAACACTACCATCAAAAGTTTCACCTTGATAATAAGCACCTTTTTCAGTTTTTAAAAGTGTTATATAGTTTGACTCAGTAACACCAGACTCTAGCTCTAGCTCTTTACCTAAAAGGGTCTGTAAAACATCATGTTCCGTTGCTTTAATATCTCCTTGAATCATAGTTAGCTTAGCTAAAGAAGAAACTAAAGGAAAACCTTCATAATTTGCAGCTAACCAGGGCTGGGTTGTTCCATCTTTGTTTACTATTTGATTTTCCTGATCCTTTATATAATCTCCTGTATAAAAACGCTCTTCTACAAGGCCAATATATTCAGAATATTGACTTCCAAAAACTTGAATAACAGTAGCCTTATAATTTATCATACTTTGTATAAAATCTTCACCTTCTTCAGAAACACCGCCAGAATCAAAGAAAATAAGATCTAAAGCCTCACCCTTATCCATTTCTGAATATTTTTCAAGTTCTGGATCTTTAATTCTTTGTTTTTCTGTTATTCTACTTTTAATTTCTTTTATTTTATCATAAAACGCATCAGACTCATTTTTTATTTCTTTTGATGTTCTATCGTGACCTATCCACTTTCCTTCTTTTTCAGCTGCATTTGTACTTATTTTATCATAATAAACATCATTACTTTGGTCTAACCGAATATTGGCCGATTGTATCTTTTTAAACATTTGTCCAAACCCATCTAATACTTCTTTACCCACATTTAATGCAAGCATAGTAATAAATACTAAATACATTAAGCTAATAAGCTTCTGCCTGGGTGTTTCTTTTGCTCCTGCCATTTTCTATGCTTTAAGTTTTAGTTATTTATTTTTTCATCACAGAAAGCATTCCACCATAAACATCATTTAAAGATGCTAAATTTGCAGAAAGTGATTCCATTTGTTTTTTTAACTGAGCTACATCTGCCTCCATTTGATCTCGAATAACAGTATCTTTTCCAGCTCTTGATTCAGTAGATTTAACCTGAACTGCATATAATTTATTCAACTCGTCTAATTGCGAAGCAGCTTTATCTAATTGCTCAGAGTATTGAGAAGATGATGATATAGCAGTTGAAGCAGGTTCTAATGCTTTAGCAGATGATTCTAATTTTTTGATACTAGAAGTTAGGTTGTTCATAAGGCTTACATCTAACTTAGCTTCTTTCATTAGAGTGTCAATTTTAGAAGAAAGTCCCTCATCACCTGATTTACCTGATGCTTTAACTGGACCTGCTCCATTAATTTTTTTTACAAACTCTTCATGTTCTTCTTTAATTTCTCCAGTATTTAAGGCTGATACAGCAAAAATCAAAGCTTCAGTTCCTAACCCTATACCTAATACTAGTCCTCCTGTAATTGGTCCAATTTCAAGGTGGAGAATTTTAAAAAGGGCACCTACTATCACAACAGCTCCTCCTAATCCGAATAACATATGCATTGCTACTTTACTTCTTAATCTTTTGTTTAACGCTTTATCATCCATTTTAATAATTGTTTATTGTTAATACTAAATATACTAATTTATCTTATTTTAACCTTCGGTGTTCCCAAATAATCTTGAACTGTTCTAAACCCTATATAGCTTCTTGAAGTATCTGCATACTCAAAATCCCTAGAGCTTACTCGTAAAAAATATGCAACATCTTTCCATGAGCCACCTCTTACCACTTTTCGTTGTTCTTCTTTCAATGACATATTTGGACTTAGTGATGCAACGTAATCATACGCTCCAGTATCATAAGATGAATTTGTCCATTCAGCAACATTTCCAGCCATATTATATAAATTGTAATCATTAGGAAGATATGATTTAGCTTCTACTGTATAAACTGCTTGATCAACTGCATAATCTCCCCTAAGAGGTTTAAAATTTGCTAAAAAACATCCACGATCGTTCATTAAATAAGGCCCTCCCCACGGGTAGGTTCCTGAAGGAATACCACCACGTGCTGCATACTCCCATTCAGCCTCGGTAGGTAATCTAAAGTTACTAACCAATGGATCTCCTTTAGATTTTTGATAACTGTTTTTATAGTGGGTTCTCCAATTACAAAATGCCATTGCTTGTTTCCAAGAAATTCCAATAACTGGATAATCTTGGAATGCAGGATGTGAAAAATAATCGTTGTGCATTGGCTCATTATATGAATACATGAAATCTTTAATCCAAACTGTAGTATCAGGATATATTTGAACATCCTCATCTTTTATGAATGGTTTGCGATCAATAAATTGTTCTCGAGTTCTTTTTGACTCTCTTGCCGCTGCTTCAGCATCAAACCACTTATATTTATATCTAATTTTTTCAACGTCTATTTTCATTTCACCATCATACCAATATTCTGGAGGCAAATAAAGCTCATCCATAACTTCTGCATAGGTTTGATCAGGATAATCTCCTGTTCCCCATTCTATATCTTCATCCCAATTAAGTGGGCGACCAGAGTATGGGTCTGGCGAACCGTCACTTAAAGTATCTTGACCAGAATAATTTTCTAGCATATACTTTTGAAATTCATTTAATTTAGAAGTGTCTGCATCTTGAAAAGCCCATCTTCCTACCCCATCTTTATTATCAGGAGTTAATTCATCTTCAGCTGCCCTTCTGGCCATCATGGCAAGTGCAATAGAATCTTTTACCCAATAAACGAATTGTCTGTATTCACCATTAGTTATTTCAGTTTCATCCATATAAAAAGATGGAACAGTAACTGTCCTGGCTTGTGCATTTTGAAGTTGAGCAACATCTTCGTCAGACTTACCCATTATATAAGCACCACCCTCTATTAGTGTCATTCCAAAAGGTTTCTCAGGAAACCATTTTTTTTGTTTAACACCTACTAGTTCTCCCTTATCACGTTTACCACAACTTATTGCAGCTAGAACGATAACAATAATTAAAACAATTTTTTTCATAAGCTATTCAAGCTCTTTATTGTTCGATTTCTTTGCAAAATTATTATTTCATTGCAAAGTACCACCAAAACTGATGGTTTTTTTTATTTTTTTTATCCTCGCTTTGATGCTTTCCACCATCGCTCAGGTAATTCATCATCACATGCAGCTTTATAATCTTGCTGTGTGCAAGGTAATAACGTTGATCTTTTTAATTTATTATCTATATAATTTTCATTTAACAATTCTACCCACCATCTTTTACTTGTTTCACTTTTGTGAAAAACTAATTCTCTATCTGATAAAGTTACAATATACTTTATAAATCCTTCACTAATTGACACTGGATACTCATTAAATCTATTTGAATAACCTTCAATAAAATACCAAATTATTTGAGATAAGAGTTGATGAAAAATAGGGCTACTTGGTAATTCAAATAAACCAAAACTCGTTACTCTATCACTAATACCAGAATAACGAGCAAGAGAGCAAATACTTCTACTATCTATTCCATTAGGCTGACCCAAGACGTTTGTTCCTGTAGCTGTCCATGATAATGATTTCATGTCAATACCCACAATATCTGCATCCCTAAAATAGGGCTCAGTTTGAGTTATATCATCAAGAACTTTTCCAAGACGCATAGATTCAAAATATAATTTTTCCATTAAATTGAGTTCTTCTTGAGCAATGAAAAAACTTTGATAGCCTAAATTAGTGAAATTATGGAGATAATTAGGCTCCTCCATTATAATTTGACTCATATAAGACCTCCCTGATATCAACTCTTCATCTTGTGAAAAATCAAATTGATTATCAATCGAAATAATGTTAGTTAATTGATTTTTTAATGAATATGACTTGTATATTGGGTAAATCATATCATGACTTCCTCCTATTAAAATTGGAATAATATTGCTTTTATGTAATTCATAACAAATCTCTGTGATTGCAAAATAAGTGTCATTTACTCCATTACCATTGGGTAAATTTCCTAAATCTGCTATTTTGAAATTCCAATTACCTGGAAAAAGATTATAAAAAGCACTTCGAAATGAATCTAAGTCATAATCCAAAGTTGGAAAGAAAGCATTTCGATTTTCAGTAATACCAATTATTCCTATTTTAACTTCATCCAAAGATGGAAGTCCAGAGCTTTGAGTATGAATATCAATAGTCTTGCCAATAACTTGATCAGGAGCAAGAACCAAACTATTCATAGAAGCTTGAGAAACAGGATGAAGCGACTTTAAACTCATTATTTCTTTTTTGTAGTAACTTTTTTCTTTTTACTTTTTATTGCAGCAATTCGATCCTGGGCTTCTTCGAGGGATATCTTTGAAGCATCAACAGTTTTAGGCAACTCTATTTTTAACTTCCCTTTTATTATATTGGATCTTCCCCATCTAGCTTTTTCTACTCTTATTCCTTCTTCAACCCAATTATTAATAATTTTATCCTTTTCCTTTTGTATTTTTTCCTCAATTAATTTTATAATATCAGAATCATTTAAGTTGTCAAAATTATAATTTTTGTTAACATTAATAAATAAATTATTCCATTTTATAAAAGGACCAAAACGACCTTTTCCCTTAGTAACAGGCATTCCATTATAATCATAAATTGGTGCATCAGCTTTTTTCTTTTCTTCAATAAGATCAACTGCTGTTTGATAATCAACTTCAGAAGCAATCACACCTTTAGTTAGTGACACAAACAATTTTCCGAATTTAACATATGGACCAAAACGACCATTGTTTACGGTAATTATTTCACCCTCATAATCTCCAAGATCTTTAGGTAACTGAAAAAGAACCAAAACTTCTTCTAAAGTGATAGTCTCTAATTTTTGATCAGGACTAAGACTAGCATATTGGGGCTTATCATCATCATCCATGTTTCCGATTTGGGCTAATGGCCCAAACTTTCCGAGCCTAACTTTAACAACTCTTCCATTTTGAGGATGATCTCCTAGTATTCTCTCCCCTGATTCACGTTGAGCGTTTTCCTTAACATGGTCAACTACATTATGAAATTCTGAATAAAAGGTCTTTAACATCCCTTTCCATTCCTGATTTCCATCAGCTATCCTATCAAAACTTTGCTCCACTTCTGCTGTAAAATTATAATCTAAAATGTTTTTAAAATTATTTACCAAAAAGTCATTAACAATCTTACCAATATCTGTGGGTATAAGTTTTCCTTTGTTAGATCCAACTTTTTCAGAAAGAGTTTTCTCGATAACATTGTTTTCAATAAATGATAAGTGAGTATAATTTCTTTCCAAGCCTTCATCCAAGCCTTTAGATACATATCCTCTGTTTTGAACAGTTGAAATTGTTGGAGCATAAGTAGAAGGCCTGCCTATTCCCAATTCCTCTAACCTTTTAACAAGAGCTGCCTCTGAAAAACGAGCTGGTGGCCTTGAAAAGCGCTGCACACTGCGTAGTTCTTTCAAATCCAATCTTTCATCTTTTGATATTTGAGGTAAAATTCCTTGATCTTCTTCCAAATCATCATCAGTGCCTTCAAGATAAACTTTCAAAAACCCCTCAAAAAGCAATACCTCTCCGTTAGCGACAAATATTTCATTATAATTAGAAGACTTTATTTTAAACTGTGTTCTTTCTAATTTTGCATCACTCATTTGAGAAGAGATAGTTCGTTTCCATATCAATTCATAAAGACGAATTTGATCAAAATCTCCTGCAGTAGTATTTTTACTTAAATCTGTGGGTCGAATTGCCTCATGTGCCTCTTGAGCTCCTTTGTTTTTGTTTTTATAATTCCTTGCCTGCACGAATTCTTCACCATAACGACTTTTAATTTCATTGATTGCAGCACCCTGCGCCTCCTTTGACAAGTTTACACTATCAGTTCGCATATAAGTTATTAATCCAGATTCATATAATCTTTGGGCAACAACCATAGTTTTAGTTACTGAGAAGTATAATTTTCTTGATGCTTCTTGCTGGAGAGTTGAAGTTGTAAAAGGAGCTGTTGGACTTTTCTTGCCAGGGTTTTTCTCAACAGAATCTATATGGTATTCACAATTCATATTGTTTTTCAAAAAAGTCAATGCACTCTCTTTGTTGTTAAGATTTTTTTGAAGTTGAGCTTTTATTTTTTTTCCGTCCTTGGTTACAAAAACTGCTTGAGATTTAAATAATCCTTTAGGATTAAATTCCTGAATCTCCCTTTCCTTTTCAACTATTAATCTTACTGCTACTGATTGAACTCTACCTGCAGACAACCCTCCCTTTACTTTACTCCATAATACCGGAGAAAGTTCGTAACCTACAAGACGGTCTAAAATTCTTCTAGCTTGTTGGGCATTTACTAAATTTTCATCAATCAATCTTGGATTTTCAATTGCTTTTAAAATTGCACTTTTTGTTATTTCATGAAAGACAATTCTTTTTGTGTTGTTTATGTCTAAATTTAATTGTTGTAATAAATGCCATGCTATAGCCTCCCCTTCTCTATCCTCATCCGAAGCTAGCCAAACTGTTGTTGCCTTTTTGGCGAGACTTTTTAATTCTCTAACAACTTTCTTTTTGTCTTCTGTGACTATATACTTAGGGGAAAAATCTGATTCAACGGCAACACCTAATTCATTTGAAGGTAGATCAGCAATATGACCAAAACTTGATGCAACTTTAAATTCCTTACCTAGAAACTTTTCTATAGTTTTTGCTTTTGCAGGAGATTCTACAATAACTAAATTTTTGGCCATGGGATTCAAATTTTGAGAACAAAAGTATATAGTTTTTTTTATTATCAATTTAATTATTCAATAAAAGAGATTTTTTTTAATCAAATTATTAAAGGTTTCATAAAATAAAAGAAGATTAGAAAATTTTGAAATTGTTTTTTTTGAATTTATTTTTATATGACAAAATGACATAAAATCATTATATTTGTGGTTGAATTGAGACTGGGATAAAGTGATTTGGTGGGAACTAATAATTAAAATTTTTCACACCACACTTCTCACAAAAAGAAATTAGATGAAAGGATTAACTACAAAGGAACTAAAGAGAAACCCAAACCAATACAATGGTGAAGTGTTAGAATCCCACCAAAGTTCCCACCATACAAATTCATCTCAATCATCTAAGGATAAGGTGGTTACGAAAAGTAAGAGGTTCTATATAGAGAGTTCGTTCTGTTAATTATATACTGATAATCAGATACTTAAGTATCCTAAAAAATATTATCACCTCATTATACCCTCACATTAATTTAATTCACTATCTTTGTTTTATACAGAGGTAAGGATGGATACAAAACAATTAAAAGAAAGATATGGTTGGAGTAAAGATTTAGAAAATCAAATCATATCATTAAATAAACAACTCAAAGAAGATTATAGAGGCAGTTTCAAATTAAAGAAACTGAAAGGTAAATATTATTGGTATTACCAATTATCTGCTAGGGTAAAGAGTAGAGAAAAATATCTTTGTTCGGTAGAGCCAAACGATTTAGAACCAAATCAAACCTCATTTAATTACGCTGTAATTATTTTACAAGAAAAACTTCGTTCTAAATTCGTGATGGGTATTAGGAATAAATCATATCTCCACA
>NZ_CEXPNT010000022.1:0-25199 GCF_982709265.1 Candidatus Marivariicella framensis
GTATTAATTATATTAATTGCTTTAGCAGTTTTTATGCTATTAAAAAAATAAATTTCACTTTAATCTACTTTGGTTACTTCACCTCTTTGCGTATTTTTCAAATCTCCAACTAATGAGTATTCAAAGGTGTAGCTGTCTTTTTTTGTAGTTAAAATTCGCATTCTTATTGGTCTTTTATCTTGATTGGTTTCTGGGTGTATTCTAGTTAAAATGCACTCACAATCATTTACCCATCGAATCGAAGCAGAGTCAACTTTCCCTTGATAGAATTCTATCTCAAGTGTATCGTTTCTTATGAACCTTGAAGTTTCAAGACTATTATTGACAATAGTCTCAAATTCAAAGGTTCCATTGTGAAAGGGAATACAATCTCTTTTGGGGGTATAGCAAGAGATGGTTATAAATAGTGGAATACAATAAAAAAGCACTTTCATATTTACAAAAATACTAACTCTTTAGGTCATATTTTTCAAAAGTACCATCAGAATAAAGCATGATTAATGATTTTTCTGTTTTTTTGGTTTGACCATGACTTGGTTTGACCGCTAATTGAGTATTACTTATTTCAGGATCATTTAAAGCCTCTGGATCAGTTCTGATGATAGAGTGGGGGGGTTTATGTGGTTTTTCACCGTAAACGAGCTCTGAGAGGGAAGTCTCAGGAAAAAAATCAGTGATTTTTATTAAAAAATCTAAACTCGGTTTATTTCTTCCGGACATAATATGGGAAATTGAAGATCTTTGAACTCCAATTTTTTTTGCAAAACCAGAAGCAGTTAATTCATTGTCTTGAATAATTTTTTCAATTCTTTTTGTGACTTCAGAGTAGTTTAACATTGTAAACAATTATAATATTTATAAATATACGATAAATATACTAAGCTATAAAAGACCTGTATAATTAAAGTTTTACTTTATAAACAACATTTAAATTACTGATATTAAGGTATTTAATTTATTATTATTAAATTGTGTTTACAAATCATAACTTTTAAGGATTAAACCTGTATACATGTGTAATTTTTTTTGTTTACAAAAATTAACATGCATTAAAGTATTTTTACAAATGTTATGTCAGCTAAAGAAAAATTTATTGATCGTTACCTTAATCCAGATAAGCTAAATTTATTTCTAGGGGGATTAAAAAACTTAGATAAATTATCAATTATAGGTTATAGTGAAGAAAACAGGCCTATTTATGGTATTAAAATAGGTGATGGATCTATAAAGGTTCTTATTTGGTCTCAAATGCACGGTAATGAAACTACAACTACAAAAGCACTTTGTAGATTATTAGAATTACTTGAAAACCCCACTCATAGAGGACTTATAAGTAAGTTAACTCTCAATATAATTCCTCAACTTAATCCTGATGGAGCAGCACAATACACAAGACTTAATTCAAATAGTATTGATTTAAACCGAGATGCGGTTGATTTATCTCAATCTGAGAGTAAGGCTTTATCGAACATGTTCAATGGCTTTAAACCAGACTTTTGCTTTAATTTACACGGTCAGCGTTCGTTATACTCTGCTGGCCATATGGGATTACCGGCCACAGTATCTTTATTAGCCCCCTCAGGAGGCCCTGAAGGCTCTATTTCTTCTTCAAGGTCGAAATCCATGAAAGTAATAGCAGCTGTCAATCAAGCCCTTCAAATTGATATTCCTGGTCAAATAGGACGATATGATGATTTATTTAATATTAACTGTGTAGGAGACAAGTTTTCTAACCTTGGAACTTCGACTATTTTATTTGAAGCAGGACATTACCCTAATGATTACAATAGAAATATAACCACTAACTATGTCTTAAAGGCATTAATTGATTCGATTAAGATTATATCTAGTGGAGATTATAATAATTATACAACAGACCAATATTTTAATATTCCGGAAAACAAAAATGATTACTGTGATTTATTAATAAAAGGTGTTTCTATAGTTGACCAAGGTAAAGAATATAAAAATCAGGAGTTGGTTATTAATTTCAAAGAAGAATTAGAGAGCTCTAAAATCAATTTTGTTCCATACATGATTGATTATGCTGATTTTTGGACAGGGCTTTCTCACCAGTCAATTCAAATTGAATTAACAGAAATTAAAAATAAGATTGTTTTTGATAAACAAAAGCCTTTTTTACAAGCTCAATCAGAAATAAATAAAATTATCAAATAAATAGCTATTTCGTTATATTACTAACAATAATATTAAAATTCATTAAATAATCATTATTATTGATATAACAACAACAATTATATTATTTATGAACGATATACCTAAAATTGATGAAGTTGATAGACAAATACTTGATATTTTAATTGACAATACTCGAATTCCCTTCACTGAAATTGCAAAACAATTACTTATTTCTCCAGGAACAGTTCATGTTCGTGTAAAAAAAATGGAAGATGCGGGAATTATTAAAGGCTCTTCACTTAATTTAGATTACAAGCAGTTAGGATACTCTTTTATTGCATATGTTGGTATATTCTTAGCTAAAACTAAAAAAATCAAGACAGTACTTAGTGAGTTAAATGCTATACCAAATGTTACTGTGGCCCACATAACTACTGGTAGATTTAATGTATTTTGTAAATTAAGAGCAAAGGATACAAGTCATGCTAAAGATATAATTTTTTCAATTGATGACATTGAAGGAGTTAGCAGAACAGAATCAATGATTTCTTTAGAGGAAAGTATAAATGACAAAAAGAGATTGATGCATAGTATATTTAATAACCTATAATTATTTCTATGGCTAGAAAGCCCAAAATTGATCGGTTTAATGAAGTTGTTAAATCCAAATATCAAATATACAATAGCCTGTTTTTAACATTACCATTTGTTAGCATAAAAAAAACATCACTAATGCTTCCATTGTTCAAGGAATATTGTGACAATGGATATAAAAAAGGTGATAATCCACAGCAAATAATTAATACTTTTTTTAATAAAATTTTACCTAACCATTCTATTGATCAGCAAAATGAGCTGTTGTTTCATTTTATTCAATATATAGAGAGACAAATTGTTTTGTTTGATGCAATAGAAGATGCAGGATTTTCTTATGTAAATAATATGCATGGAAGAGGAACATTAAGGCATATTAAAGAAGAAGCTATCAGTTCAAACAATTTAAGCAAGTTAAAAGACTATTTAAATAATTTTAGAGTAAGAATAGTTCTTACTGCTCATCCAACTCAATTTTATCCAGACACTGTCCTGGGAATCATCAATGATCTTTCTTCATCAATCAGTAACAATTCTCTAAGTAATGTTAAAAAATCATTAAATCAACTGGGTAGAACGCGTTTTTATAAAAGTGAAAAGCCATCACCTTATGATGAAGCCACAAGTCTCATCTGGTATTTAGAGAATATATTCTATAATTCAGCTGGAAGCATTGTTAATTACTTGAATGAAAATATTTTTGATGGAAAAAATGAATTAGAAAATTCAATTTTTGATTTTGGATTTTGGCCTGGTGGAGATCGTGATGGAAACCCATACGTAACTCCTGAAATTACACTTAAGACTGCTAAAAAATTAAAACATTCAATTTTACGTAACTATTACAGATCACTTCGTTTATTAAGACGAAAACTCACTTTCGAAGGAGTTTTAAATAGGATAGAAAAATTAGAAAACAAAATATATAAGAGCTTGATTAACTCATCATATGATGAACTTACACTATCTTATTTAAAAAGTGAACTTGATCTAATTTATAAATTAATTCAAGAGAAATACGATGGTTTATATGGAGATTTAATTCTTGATTTAATTCATAAAGTTAAATTATTTGGTTTTTATTTTGCCAGCCTTGATCTGCGTCAAGACTCAAGCATTCATAATTCAGTTTTTAATGATATTATTAACCATAATGATTTAAAAAATTTAGTTAAAAAAAACTCAAAAACATACTCTGATTTAAATTCTAAATCAAAATGTAAATTATTAACAGAGCTTAGTGGAAATATCAACCCCTCTATTTTTAACAATAAAAGCACTTTTGAAACACTTAAGAGTATTCGTGTTATGAAAGAAATTCAAAAGTCTAATGGAGAAAAGGGATGTAATCGTTATATAATTAGCAATTGTAATAGCTTAGAATCAATACTTCAAGTTTTTGCTATGTTTCGATTGAGTGATTGGGAAAAACCTAAAGTTGATATTATTCCTTTATTTGAAACGATTTCAGATTTAAAAAATTCCTCTAAAATTATTGAATTATTGTTTTTAAATAAAACATATTCAAGTCATTTAAAAACAAGAAACATGAAACAGACCATAATGTTAGGTTTTTCAGATGGCACAAAAGATGGTGGATATCTTATGGCTAATTGGAGTATATACAAAGCAAAAGAAGAATTAAGTAAGCTAGCAACAAAACATAATATTTCAATTGCATTTTTTGATGGAAGAGGAGGTCCCCCAGCAAGAGGGGGAGGTAGAACACATGAATTTTACAACTCTTTAGGCAATATAATACAAGCTGATGATATTCAATTAACTATTCAAGGTCAAACTATAAGTTCAAATTTTGGAACTCTAGAATCTTCTCAATTTAATTTAGAACAATTATTGAGTTCTGGTATAAAAAATCAAATGTTTGAGAGTGATTCTAATAATTTGGGTGAAGCTGACAGAAGCACACTAAATCATATTTCTGATTTAAGTCATGAGGCTTATGAGAATTTCAAGTCTCACCCTAAATTTTTAAAGTATTTAGAAAACATAACAACCCTTCCTTATTATTCAAAAACTAATATAGGTAGTCGACCTTCAAAAAGAGGAAAAAGTAAAGAGCTTTCTTTGAAAGACCTGAGAGCTATTCCTTTTGTTGGTAGTTGGAGTCAGTCAAAACAAAATGTTCCGGGATTTTTTGGGGTAGGAACTTCTTTAAATTTTTTTAAAATTAACAAAGACTTTAATAGAGTTAAAAATCTTTATAACAACAGCTCTTTTTTTCGAACTCTTATAGCTAATAGTATGATGAGTTTAACAAAATCATTTTTTGAATTAACGTCATATCTTTCAGAAGATCCTGAATACGGTGAATTTTGGAATGTTATTCATGATGAATTTTTACTAAGTAAAAAAATGATATTGGAGCTAACGGGCTATAAATCTTTAATGGAAAATGAACAAGCTGGAAAAGCTTCTATCGAAATTCGAGAAGCGATAGTTCAGCCATTAATTACTATACAGCAATTTGCCTTGATGCAAATTCAAAAAAATAAAAAGGAAAATCATTTAAATTCGAATCTTTTGAAAGTATACAAAAAAATGGTAACCCGTTCATTATTTGGAAATATTAATGCCAGTAGAAATTCAGCCTAAGAATTATAGAAAAGAAATCCTTTTTTTATTTGACTATTTGTTACTTTTAAATCTATAATTGGAAAACCTATTGATTTTAGTAAAACAAAATTAACATTTCCGTGACTATTTTTTTTATCAAATTTTATTAGAGATATTATATTATTTTGATCCAAGATGTCAATTTTAATTTTAGAAAAGACAGAATCAAAAACATTTTTTATTTCATTAGCATCTGATTGATTTAAAGAACAATTATCTACAGAAATGGAAGCTTCTATAATCATACCTATTGCTATTGCTTCTCCATGACTGAGCTTTTCTAAATGATCAGATTTAATAAAGTATGATTCAATTGCATGTCCAATTGTATGACCAAAATTTAAAATTTTTCTTTGATTTTTTTCAAAGGGATCCTTTAGAACTATTTTATTTTTAATTTCAATTGATTTATATATAAGAGGAAGGATCTCTAAAGTGTTTTTTTTAAGAAAAATTAAAAGTTTATTCCAGTAGTCTTTGTCGCTGATTAATCCGTGTTTTAACATCTCAGAATAACCACTTCTATACTCTTTGAGGTTTAAAGTTTTTAAAAAACCAGATTCTATTATCACTAGTATAGGATCTGTAATTACACCAATTTGATTTTTAATATTTCCAAAATCAATCCCTGTTTTGCCACCAATTGATGCATCAACCATAGAAAGAAGAGTGGTTGGAATATTAACAAAGTCAATACCTCTTTTATATGTAGATGCAATAAAACCTCCCATGTCAGTTATTACTCCTCCTCCTAAATTAATAATTAAACTTTTTCTATCTGCTCCTTTATCTGAAAGTATTTGCCAAATGTTTTGACAGGAAATTATTGTTTTAAATTCTTCTCCTGGAGATATGCTTATTATTTTAAAATCAAACGGTTGGGACATCTCTTTTTTAAACACAGGAAGACAATGCTCCCTTGTGTTTGTGTCAACTATCACGAACACAGATGAATAATCATTATTTTCAATTAACTTTTCGAGCTTATTAAACCCGTTTTGTTTAAATTCTACAGAGTAGCTTCTTGCTTTGATTCCATTCATTATTCAAAAATAAAGTTTTTATGTTGGAATAAGATTATTTTTAGCAATTCTGTATAGTTTTTTCTTTTAAATTTGAAAAAAAAATTAATGAGTTTTAAGAGTACTAAAACTGCTTTTTCTATAAAAAATAATTTTGAACTAAAGCGAGCGTATTTATTGTTCAAACTTATATCATATCCTTTTTTGGTTGGTTTAGGTAAGTTTTTAATTATGATATCAGTTAAATTACGTTTACCTGTAGATGGTTTAATTAGGTTGTTCGTGTTCGATCATTTTTGTGCAGGAATTGATGAAAAAGATTCAATAAAAATTGTTAATTTATTGGCCACTAAAAATGTTAAATCATATCTTCACTATTCTGTTGAAGGAGCAAATTCTGAAAAAGACTATGATGACTGTCTTAATTCAACTATAAAAACTTTAGAAGCTTCAATAATCAATTTATCGTTACCATTTTCTGTATTTAAACCTACTGGATATGGTTCGACTATTTTATTTGAAAAAAAAAGCAGTAATGTTTCTTTTACTAAAGGAGAGTCAGAAGAATGGAAAAGAATTATTGAGCGCTTTAGAGTAACATTCAGTAGGGCTAAATCAATTGGAATAAGTGTTTTTGTCGATGCTGAAGAAAGTTGGATTCAACCTGCTATTGACGAATTAGTCGAAGATATGATGTTAGAATTTAATAAAGAACGGCCAATAGTATTTAATACTGTTCAAATGTATAGAAATGATAGGTTTGAATATTTAAAATCATTAAATGAAAAATCTTTAAAGCATGGTTTTAAGGTTGGGGTAAAACTTGTTAGAGGCGCGTATATGGAAATTGAGAGAACCAGAGCTTTGAAAAACAACTATCCAAGTCCCATTTGTGACACCAAAGAAGAAACAGATATTCAGTATGATAAAGGGATTGATTTTATGTTTAAAAATATTGATCGTTTTTGTATGCTTTTGGGAAGTCATAATGAAAAGAGTGCTAATAAAGCAATTGATTTAGCAACTAAAAACTTCTTACCTAAGGATCATCAAAACCTTTCTTTTGGTCAGTTATATGGAATGAGTGATAATATAACTTTTTCTTTGGCTGAAAGTGGTTATCGAGTCCTAAAGTATCTACCATATGGACCAGTAAAAGAAGTAGTTCCATACTTAATCAGAAGAGCAAATGAAAATTCATCAGTTTCGGGACAATCTAACCGTGAATTAGACATGATATCAAAAGAATTAAAAAGAAGGAAAGAGCTTAAAACTTAATTCCTAAAACTGTTACAGTTTTAAAACAATTTTCAACTTCAACAGAAGTGTATTTTGATATTAAATACCCATTTAAAATATATGTTTTACAAGAATCTTTTTTAGTATTACTTTCAGAAAAATTAATTGATGATTTTTTAATAAAATCTTTAATTAATTCATTTGTAACGTCCTTTTTAAGTATAGAACTAGGTATATGCATTTCTTTTCTGAGAAGTTGACTCTTAACTCTTGCCTCCGGACCATAATTACAGCTAGTTTTTTTACCACTAAAAATAAATGATAGTATCACAATTCCAATTGAAAGTCCAATTAAATAATAGCCAAGTCGTTTTATGAAAGTCATTTTAATATAAATTTATTTTACGTTTATCATTATCAATAACTTTGATTTCTATTCTATTAATAGGGTAATTCAATAATGAAGAGATTTTTTCAGACCACTCCATAAAACACATGTTGCCTGAATCCAAGTATTCATCAACGCCAAAATCTAAAGCTTCTTCAAAAGATTCTATTCTGTAAAAATCAAAATGATGAATAATTTTATTTGAAGAATTCACATAAGTGTTCACTAATGAAAATGTTGGACTTGAAATATTTTCTTTAAAATTAAGATATTTGCAAATTGATTTAATTAACGTTGTTTTACCTGCACCCATTGGCCCATTAAATGCTACTACTGGATACCTTAGTGAATCACAAATTTTCTTTGCAATTATATCAATTTCAGAAAGTGAATAGCTTATTTCCATTAGTTTAAAGCTTATTTTTTAGGTAGAAAAGTTGCAAAAGGTATTATCATTTCCTCCATTGAAATTCCTCCATGCTGAAAAGTATTATTGTAAAGACTTGCAAAGTGATTAAAGTTGTTTTGATAAACAAAATAATCATCATTTTTTGCAAAAATAAATGAACTGTCCATAAATGATTTAGGTAAATGGTACTCATTTAATTTTTTTACTTCAACAACTTTTTTCTCGTCATAACTCATGCTTCTCCCAGATTTATATCTAAGGTTAGAACTTATTTCTTTTCTTCCTTTTATTTCTATAGGTTTTTCAACATTAATAGTTCCGTGATCTGTTGTTACAATTAGTTTAAATCCATCATTTTTAGCAGACTTAATGAATTCAAAAAGAGGAGAATTCTTAAACCAAGAAAGGGTTAAAGACCGATAAGCCTTGTTGTCTGGAGCTAGTTCTTTTATTATTTCCATTTCAGTTTTAGCATGAGATATCATATCCACAAAATTGTAAACAATAACAGTTAGATTTTCTGATTTAAATTTTTTTAAATTTTTTATTAATTTTTTTCCATCTGAAATAGAAGTTATTTTATTGTAGCTAAACTTTATTTTCTTATTTAATCTGTTTAATTGTGATTCTAGAAATTCAGATTCAAAAAGATTTTTTCCTCCTTCTTCATTGTCATTTTTCCACCATAAAGGAAATTGTTTTTGCATTTCTTGAGGTGTTAATCCAGAGAAAATTGAATTTCTTGAATATTGAGTTGCTGTTGGTAATATGCTAAAATAACACCCTTCACTGTGTAGGCTATAAAATTGCTGAATTAAGGGACTGATTATTCTCCATTGATCTAACCTTAAATTATCTATTAAAAGAAAAATGCATGTTTGATCTTCTTTGATAAACGGTAAAACTTTCTTTTTAAAAATATTATTTGATAAAATTGGAGTCTCTGAATTATTTGTTATCCACTCCGAATAGTTTTTTTCTATAAAATTTGAAAAATGAAAATTTGCTTCTTTCATTTGGTTTTTAAAAATATCAAACATAATTGGATCATCCAACTCTTGAAGCTCCAGCTCCCAATATGTCATTTTTTTGTATAAAAAGACCCAATCATCTACAGAACTTAATTCTAATAAAGAATTAGAGATACTCCTGTACTCTTTTTGATATGATTGAATTACCTTTTTGTCAATTAAATTTTTTGTATTTAATATTTTTTTTAATGCAATTAATATTTGATTTGGATTTACTGGTTTGATTAAATAATCTGATATTTTTCCACCAATAGCATCATCCATTATATGTTCTGCCTCATTTTTAGTTATCATGATAACAGGTAATTCAGAATTAATTTTTTTTAATTCGTTAAGAGTCTCTAAGCCATTTAATCCAGGCATATTTTCATCCAATAAAACAACATCAAATTGATTATTTTTTATTTTTTGAATTGCGTCAAGACCGTTTGTACAGGTTAAAACGTCATAGCTTTTATTTTTAAGAAATAAAATATGAGGCTTTAAATGATCTATCTCATCGTCTACCCATAAAATTCTTGGCACTTTCATCAATTTTTAATAAAATTAAATTAATTTTAAAATTACATTTTATTCTATTTATGAGATGCTATTCAAAGCAATTTAATTTCATGACTAATGATTTTACAGGAACTTAAAAAACAATTCATTGTTTTTTGCTAATTTTGCACGAATGAATTTTACAGTCAAACAAATTGTAATTAAACTATATGAAACTATGAAGTTAGTGTCTAATTTAACTGTTTATGTGTTTTCTGAAATTGAAGAAGTTCGAGCAGGTAGTTTAATGTTTTTATTAAATTCAAAATACATTGAATATTTATATGCAATCAATACTTTTGTTGCAAAGGCTAAGCATGTTTTTAAACTTGAAATAAATATTAAATCATGATTTTAAAAACTGTTCCACAAAAAACTATTGCTAAACCTGTTTTTTTAGAGGGAGTAGGTCTTCATACTGGCGCCCAGGTAAAGTTGTCATTTTTGCCTGCACCAGAAGACACTGGCTTCATGTTTATTCGAAGTGACATTAAAGGTCATAATCAAATTTCCGCAAATGTTAATTTTGTTGTAAATACAGATCGTGGAACTAATATTGAGAGAGATGGAATTAAAATTCAAACCTCTGAGCATGTTTTAGCAGCGCTAGTTGGCTTAGATATTGACAATTGTTTCGTCGAAATTAATGCGTCAGAACCACCAATAATGGATGGTTCATCCAAGTTCTTTATTGAAGCACTTGAAAAGGCTGGAATTCAAAATCAAGAATCTCTACGTGAAGAGTATGTTGTTAGTGAAATAATAAGTTATAAAGATGAAGAAACGGGTAGTGAAATAACTATTATTCCTTCTGATGAGTATCAAGTTACAACAATGGTAGATTTTGGCACTAAAGTGTTGGGAACTCAAAATGCATCTCTTGAAACCATTACTGATTTTAAAAATGAAATCTCTTCTGCAAGGACTTTTAGTTTTCTTCACGAACTGGAAACTCTTTTGGAGAATGGCTTAATAAAGGGTGGAGATTTAAATAATGCTATTGTGTATGTTGATACACCTCCATCAAAAGCTACAATGGAAAAGTTAAAAAAAGCTTTTAAAAAAGATAAATTAAGTGTCAAGCCTAATGGAATTTTAGACAACTTAACTCTTCATTATTCAAATGAAGCGGCGAGACATAAACTACTCGATGTTATTGGAGATCTTGCTTTAGTTGGAACAAGAATACGGGGTCGTGTTATTGCTAATAAGCCTGGACACAAGGTTAATACTTGCTTTGGAAAAATTTTATGTGATATAATTAAGCTAGAGAAAAGAAAAAATATTCCATATGTAGATATAAATAAAAAACCTTTATTAGATGTCGTAGAGATAATGAAAATATTACCTCACAGGCCTCCTTTTTTGTTAGTGGATAAAATTTTTGAACTTTCAGATAATCATGTAATAGCTTTAAAAAATGTCACGATGAATGAGCCTTTCTTTGAAGGTCATTTCCCCGGAGCACCTGTTATGCCTGGCGTTTTACAAATTGAAGCTATGGCTCAAGCTGGCGGAGTGTTAATACTAAATACTGTTCCTGATCCAGAAAATTACATTACTCTTTTTATGAAAATTGATAAAGTTAAATTTAAAAGAACGGTACATCCTGGGGATACAATGATTTTTAAATTAGAATTAATTAGTCCAATTAGAAGAGGTATTTGTCATATGCGTGGTTATATTTACGTAAATGGAAATTTAACTACTCAAGGAGATTTAATGGCCCAAATTAAAAGAAGATAGATATGAATCAACCCTTAGCTTACGTGCATCCTGGTGCAAAAATTGCCAAAAATGTTGTGATTGAACCTTTTACCACTATAGATAATAATGTTGTTATTGGAGAAGGCACTTGGATTGGTCCAAATGTTACAATAATGGATGGTGCTAGAATTGGAAAAAATTGTAATATTTTTCCAGGTTCAGTTATTTCTGCTGTTCCTCAAGATTTAAAATTTGATGGGGAAGACACTACGGCTGAAATCGGAAATAATACAACTATTAGAGAATCAGTTACTATTAATAGAGGAACTTCTGATAGAATGAAAACAAAGATTGGAAAAAACTGTTTAATTATGGCTTATTCGCATGTTGCTCATGATTGTGTAGTTGGCAACAATTGTATTTTTTCAAACAACAGTACTTTAGCAGGGCATATTACAATAGGAAGCCACGTTATACTTGCTGGCTTTGTTGCAGTTCACCAATTTTGTACTATAGGAGATCATGCTTTTGTTGCTGGAGGGTCTCTAGTAAGAAAGGATGTCCCACCTTTTGTTAAAGCAGCTAGACAGCCACTTTCTTACGTAGGAATTAACTCTGTTGGATTAAGAAGAAGAGGATTTACCTCTGATAAAATTACTGAGATACAAACTATTTATAGGTTGCTTTTTCAGAAAAAGTATAATACTACTCAAGCAACAGAGATAATCGAAGCAGAAATGACAGCTTCTCCAGAAAGAGATGAGATTTTAAACTTTATTCAAAACTCTCAAAGAGGAATAATGAAGGGGTATTTTCAAAAAAATTAAATATGGCAAACACATCAGATATAAAAAAAGGAGTTTGCATTAAGTTTAATAATGATATATACAAGGTGATTGAATTTCTTCATGTAAAACCTGGGAAAGGACCAGCATTTGTAAGGACTAAACTAAAAAGTGTTTCTTCAGGAAAAATAGTTGATAATACTTTTTCATCAGGTCATAAAATTGAATCTATAAGAGTTGAAACTAATAAATTTCAATTTCTTTATAATGACTTTGATCAATTTCATTTTATGAATACAGATAATTATGAACAGATTAATATTGATAAAAATATTATTGATTCTTCAGAGTTTTTAAAGGAAGGTGAAATAGTTACCATTTCAATTAATTCAGAAGATGGAATGCCTCTCTCGGTTGACATGCCTGCAAGTGTTATTTTAGAAATCACTCAAACTGAACCTGGTATAAAAGGAAATACTGCTACAAACGCAACCAAACCTGCCATAACAGAAACAGGTGCTAGGATAAACGTTCCTTTATTTATAAACGAAGGAGATAAAATTAAAATTGAAACTGAAAAAGGGCTTTATCAAGAGAGGGTAAAGGAATAAATAACTTAATAAAAATTATAAATGAGCGTATTAGTTAATAAAAGTTCTAAAATTATTGTTCAAGGGTTTACTGGTGGAGAGGGAACTTTTCACGCTACTCAGATGATTGATTACGGAACCAATGTTGTTGGGGGTGTGACTCCTGGAAAGGGAGGTCAATTTCATTTAAATAAGCCAGTTTTTAACTCTGTAGCCGAAGCAGTTAATGAAACAGGGGCTGATACTTCAATTATTTTTGTTCCTCCGGCATTTGCTGGAGATGCAATAATGGAATCTGCTGATGCTGGAATAAAAGTCATAATAGCTATTACAGAAGGAATTCCTGTTGCAGACATGGTTAAAGTTGCTCCGTATGTAAAGAAAAAAGGAGCTATTCTTGTAGGACCTAACTGTCCAGGAGTAATAACTCCTGGTGAAGCAAAAGTTGGAATTATGCCAGGTTTTGTTTTTAAAAAGGGTAGTGTTGGGATTATTTCTAAATCAGGCACATTGACCTATGAAGCTGCAGACCAGGTTGTTAGAGAGGGGTTGGGAATAACAACAGCTATTGGAATAGGTGGTGATCCTATAATAGGAACAACTACTAAAGATGCTGTAGAATTATTAATGAATGATCCTGAAACTAAATGTATAGTTATGATTGGAGAAATTGGCGGTCAACTTGAGGCTGATGCAGCTTATTGGATTAAATCACAAGGAAATCCAAAGCCAGTTGTAGGCTTTATTGCTGGGGAAACTGCGCCAAAAGGAAGAACAATGGGACACGCTGGAGCAATCGTAGGTGGATCTGATGATACTGCTGAAGCAAAAAAAAGAATTATGAAAGAGTGCGGTATTCATGTTGTTGATTCTCCTGCTAAAATTGGAGCCAAAGTATCTCAAATATTAAATTAAATGAAAGTTCTAAATAACAAAAGTGCAATTATTACTGGAGCTTCTCGAGGTATTGGAAGAGGTATAGCTATAGAATTTGCTAAACAAGGTTGTAATGTAGCTTTTACCTATTCAAAATCTGTTGAACAAGCCAACAAACTAATTACAGAACTAGAATCATATGATGTAAAAGCTATGGGCTATCAAAGTGATGCTTCTAGTTTTTCTGATTCTGAATTGCTTATTGAAACTGTATTAAATGATTTTCCAGGTATTGATATTTTAGTAAATAATGCAGGAATAACAAAAGATAATTTATTAATGCGATTAAGCGAAAAAGATTTTGATGATGTTATTAAAGTAAATTTAAAATCTGTTTTTAATATGACTAAGGCTGTTCAAAAAACTTTTTTAAAGCAGCGAAAGGGTTCTATAATTCACATGAGTTCTGTTGTTGGTGTCAAGGGAAATGCAGGTCAATCAAATTATTCAGCTTCAAAAGCTGGTATTATTGGATTTTCTAAATCTATAGCTTTAGAGCTCGGCTCCAGGAATATAAGAAGTAATGTTATAGCTCCTGGGTTCATAGAAACGGAAATGACAAAACAATTATCTAAAGAAATTGTTGAAAAATGGAGAAACGGTATACCTTTGAAAAGAGGAGGTACTCCAGAAGATGTAGCTAATGCATGTGTTTTTTTAGCTTCAGATTTATCTTCTTATATTACCGGCCAAGTTATTAATGTTGACGGAGGGATGTTAACCTAACAAATAACAAATAAATGAACTATTAATTTTTAAAACTAACTATTATGCAACGACTACCAAAAATCGGATTACCCATACTCGCAGTGGGATTTTTTATTTTAATTTTAATTTCCAGATCATCAGTTAATATTGGTTATGGAGAAGCGGGAGTTTTATTTAGAACCTTTGGAGGCGGTGTTGTAACAGATGAGCCTGCATTAGGTGAAGGGTTCACTATAATTTCACCTTGGAATAAAGTTTTCTTATATAATGTAAAGCAACAAGAGTTTTTTGAAGGAAATATGCAAGTACTTTCGTCAAATGGTCTTGAAATAACATTAGATGTTTCTGTCTTATATCAGCCAGATGTAGAAAAACTAGGTTTTTTACATCAACAAAAGGGAGAAAATTATGTGAATATAGTTTTGATACCTCAAATTAGAGCTGTAGCTAGATCAGTTGTAGGAAGATATACTCCTGAGCAATTGTATTCTACAAAACGAGATGCAATTCAAAATGAAATATTTGAAGAAACAAAAAAAGTTGTTAAAGATCAATATATTCAATTAAATGCTGTTTTAGTTCGTGATGTTGCACTTCCTCAAGCAATAAAAGAAGCTATAGAGAGAAAGTTAGGTCAAGAACAAGAAGCTTTGGAATATGAATTTAGAATTGCAAAGTCTATTAAAGAAGCAGAAAGACAATTAATCGATGCACAAGGTAAAGCTAAAGCAAATCGAATATTAAGCGCTTCGTTGACGGATAAAATACTTCAAGAGAAAGGAATTGAAGCAACTTTAAAATTAGCTGAGTCGCCTAATGCAAAAGTTATTGTAATTGGCTCTGGAAAAACAGGAATGCCAATTATATTAGGAAACAACTAATTATTTAATCTTAAAAATGAATTTAATTTGCACACATAATCTAAACATGCCATCGCACATTCGAACGTGTTGATTTTATTGTATATAAATGAAAAAAGCCCGTTTGATATTGTCAAGCGGGCTTTTTTGTTATTACAAGCCTTGCCTTTGTTAATCTATTCTTGTAAACTAATAACAGAGAAAGGTCAGTTTGTTTGGTTTTTTCAACCCTATAAGTTAATATGGCTTGAGGGTTTTCTATATCTTTAAATTATTAATTTTTTATTAAAAATGCAAAATATAAATAAAGAAACATTTTCGTTTCTGAACGATCTTAAGCTAAATAATAATAGAGTTTGGTTTGAAGATAATAAGTCTAGATTTATAAATATTCAAAATGAAATTAAGTTTTTTTCTTCAAGAGTGATTGATGAACTTAATAAGCATGATAATATAAAAGATTCCAAAGTGTTTAGAATTTATAGAGACGTAAGGTTTTCAAAAAACAAAACACCATACAAAACTAATTTAGGCCTTTCATTTAAAAGAAGCACTCCAAGTTTAAGAGGAGGCTATTATTTTCATATAAAACCAACTGAAAGTTTTGTTGCCTGTGGTTTTTTTAATCCTAATAAGCAAGATTTATTAAGGATAAGAAAGGAGCTTGAACTTGATTCTGATGAGTTCAGACAAATTATAAATGAAAAGTCATTCAAAAACAATTGGGGAAGTATTGATGGTGACCCACTAAAAACAGCACCTAGAGGTTTTTCAAAAGATAATTCTAATATTGATCTTATTAGAATGAAAAGATATATTTTTATTAAAAATTATAATGATGATTCAGTTCTTTCATCAAATTTTATTAATAATATATCTTATGATTTTAAAACAATGAGGCCTTTCCTTAACTATATGTCAACAGTTCTTACTTCAGATTTAAATGGGATATCGATTTTAGAAAATGATATATAATGAGAGCTTTACTGTTTTTTTATTTATTTATGAGTCTTTTAAATGCTCAAAAAATCCCCATAATAATTGATACCGATACAGCTAATGAAGTAGATGATTTATTTGCTCTTTCTGGGGCTTTATCCGAGCCAAGCTTTAATATTATTGGTATTACCGCCTCTCAATTTAACACCTCTCCTTTAGCCTCTTCTAACACAGCGCTAGAGAGTAAAATTATAAATGATAAAATTTTAAAATTAGCTAATATAAACTCAATACCTTCACTGTTAGGCAGTCCTAGTCCGATTAGTGACATTTCAAATATTAATAATTCTCAAGCCTCGAGTTTTATAATTAAAAATGCACGATTATATACTAATGAAAACCCTCTACATATTGTTATTTTAGGTTCATGTACAAATGTTGCAACTGCAATAATTAATGCACCAGATATTTTAAATAAAATAAAAGTTTATTATTTAGGCTTTTGGCATAACCCAAAAACTAATTCATATAATAAAAATGAATTCAATTCTAGGAATGATCCTTTGGCAGTAAATTTTTTACTTAACTCTTTAGATCTTGATCTTTCAATTATGACAGCTACTACATCTCAGCACTTAATTTTTAAAAGAAATGAATTAGATGTTTATTTATCAAGCAATAATTCTTTAGGTTCATATTTGATAGATAGATGGGACTCCTATGATAGATGGTGGGATGATGAAGACAAAGGAAAGAAACAATGGATAATGTGGGATATAGCTATTATAGAAGCTATAGCAAATGGCAATTACTCACAATTTGAGCTTTTTGATTCTCCTTCGGATAATTTACATCGTAAAATTAAAATCTTTACAAAGATTAATGTTTCAGAAATAAAAAAAAGATATTGGGATAAGATGCAAACGTTTAATCAGATCAACCAATGACAAATATTAGTATCAATTCATCAATCGTTGAATTAACAGTACTACTTACTAAGTATAATATTCTATTTGAGAATGAGGATTTATTAAATGTTACTAAGGCTGGAGAAGGAAATATGAATGTGGTTTTAAGAATTAAAACAAATAGACGCTCTTTTATTTTTAAACAATCAAGACCTTATGTTCAAAAATATCAAGATATTCCAGCTCCAATAGAAAGAATTGATGTAGAATATAGCTTTTATAACACGACTAGTAAAATTAAGAGTAAGGACCATTTTCCTAAAATAATAAATTATACTAAAGAAGGTTTTTTTATGATAATTGAGGATCTAGGTGTGTCAGAAGATTATTCGAGTATTTACAAAAAGAGAAAAATAGACAAAGCATCAATAATTAAGCTTGCCAAGATATTAAAAGACATTCATTCGTGTAAGTATAATGTTAAATATCCTTTAAATAGTGAGCTTAAGAAATTAAACCATCAACATATTTTTATACTACCGTTTATTATAGAAAATGGTTTTTCATTAGATTCTGTTCAACCAGGTCTTGAGAATCTTGCACATTCATTTATTAATAATGAGTCTTTAAAAAATAAATCAATAATTGTTGGAGACCGGTATTTAAAAAAAGGATCAACCTTATTACATGGTGATTTTTACCCTGGAAGTTGGATTCAAAATGATAAAGAAATATTCATAATTGATCCTGAATTTAGTTTTATAGGAGATTTGGAGTTTGATCTAGGAGTTTTCATAGCCCATGTAATTATAACCACTTTAGAAGAAAAATATTTAAATGATATAATTAATTATTACTCTAGATCAGTTGACCGGGAATTAGTTAAACACTATACTGGCTTTGAGGTGATTAGGAGAATTATAGGTTTAGCTCAATTGCCAATTAATTTATCGCTTGATGAAAAAGAAAAATTATTAAAATTTTCAAAAAATCTTTTGTTAAATTAATTGATTTTAAAAGCTAAAATTATTTGTATTATTGAAAGATCAACTTCTCATATAATAAAATTTTAATAGGTTAAATAATATGATAAAAATCGCATATATAGGAGCTGGAAGTATTCAGTTTGGCCCAATTATAGTTCAAGATATTTTATTGAGTGACACTCTTTGTCAAAATGGAATTGAGCTCTATTTAATGGATATTGAATTATCTCACTTAGATCATGTTTATAAACATGCAGAGTATGTTAATGTAAGACTAAATCGTAATGCAAAAATTATAAAAACAGTTGATCGAGAGGAGGCGATCAGTAATTCAGATTTTGTTATTTGTGCATTGGAAAAAGATCGAAATATATTTTGGTCACAGGATTTTCATATTCCAAGAAAATATGGTTTTAAACAAGTTTATGGTGAAAATGGAGGAGTGGGGTCTTTATTTCATGCATTACGTAATATTAAAACAATAGTTGATTTAGCTAGAGATATGGAGAAATTGTGTCCCAAATCAATACTTTTAAATTTTTCAAATCCTGAACATAAGATATGTGAAGCTGTAACTCGATTAACTAAGATAAACACAGTTGGTCTTTGTCATGGTGTTTTTATGGGTCGAGCACAATTATCAGAATTATTAAATATTCCTCTTTCGGATTTACAAACTAAAGCATGCGGAATGAATCACTTTAGTTGGTTTCAAGAAATCAAACAAAAGTCAACAGGAGAGGACTTATATCCTAAACTTAAATCCATTGAAAAAGATGGAGATTGGATGGCAAAGTGGCATGAACTTGCTTTAGGAAGAATATTGTTTCGAAGATTTGGTCAATGGCCTTCACCTGCATCAAACCATTATGGCGAATATATTAGATGGGCTGAAGAATTTGTTATTCCTCAATTACAATTTTTTTATGACCCTATTGACGGACATCCATGGGAAAACAATCAAATACCTGAAGGAGTTTACACAGTCGATAGAGTTAATTATAATCGAAAATGGAAAAAAGATTGGGATAAAAAACTTCTTCCAGTTGGTTCAGTTGAAGAAATTCAATTAGAAAATAAAGACGGAAGTTTTAAAAGTTCAGGTGAAATTGCAACACTTATAATGGAGTCAGTTGTTTCAAACGAAAAAAAATGGCTTGAAGCTGTAAATATTCCCAATAATGGAGCTATACCAAACTTACCTGATGACCTAGTTGTAGAAGTTCCTGCATATTGTGATGCTGATGGAATTAAAGCAATCAAGATGGATCCAATACCAGAAGCTATAGCAGCGACTATTAGATTGCATGCTAGCATTCACAAGCTTTTAGTAGAGGCTTACAATGAAAAATCAAAAGATAAACTATTGCAAGCTATTCTTATTGAGCCGACTGTCAATTCATATAGAAATGCAGTTGATATGTGCAATGAAATGCTTGAGCTTCAAAAAGATGTTTTGCCAATCATTAAGTAACAAAATTTAATTATGAACCTTATATTTTTAGACTGGGTAGTAATTATAGTTTATTTGCTTATCTCTGTCTTTATTGGAGTTTTCTTAGTAAAACATAAGAATGTAAACATAACTGACTTTTTTGTTGCTGGTAGAAGCCTTCCTTGGTGGTTATTAGGAACATCAATTGCAGCTACTTGGTTTGCAACTGATGCACCATTAGCAGTTACAGCTTTAGTTAGGACTAAAGGTATTTATAGTAATTGGTTGTGGTGGTATCTTGGAACTGGCATAATCATGATGGTATTTTTTTATGCAAAAAATTGGAGACGTGCTGAAATACTTACTGATGCAGAGCTAATTGAACTAAGGTATAGTGGCAATTCAGCATCTACACTTAGAGCATTTACTGCTGGTTTTTATGGAATTTTTAAAAATTGCATCACATTGGGATGGGTTATTTTAGCTATGTTAAAGTTTTCAAGTGTAATGTTAGGTTGGAGTGCTGAATTTGCATTAGTAATTACTCTAACATTTGCATTATTACATACTTTAATTTCAGGAATCAAAGGTGTTGTGATATTAGATATGTTTCACTTTACTGTTGGAACGCTTAGTACAATTATTTTAGCAATTATTATTTTGATAAATGTTGGAGGACCTAAAGAATTATCTAATAAAATTCTTGCTTCCGCTGATGCTCCTCCTGCTGTTTTAGATATGATGCCCAATATATCTAATATTGGTTCAATTGAAATGATTTCATTTATATGTTTAATAGGTGTTTTGTGGCTTGGACAGGCTCAGGGTGATGGTTTTATAGTACAAAGATTGTTTTCTGCTAAGAATGAAAAACACGCTATAAAAGCTTCACTGTGGTTTGCTGTTGCGAGCATAGTGATTTTAACTTGGCCGTGGATTGTAGTTGGTTTAGGTTCAATAATACTTCTCCCAATTTCTACTGCACCTGCTGAGTTAATTGCGGATCCAGAATTGGCTTATCCTATGATGATTGCAAAAGTGCTTCCTGCAGGATTAAAGGGGCTATTGGTAGCTGCATTTATGGCAGCCTTCATGAGTACTGTCGACACCCATTTATGCTGGGGAGCATCATACATGGTTAATGATATTTACAAAAGATTTATTAGAAAAAATGCAAGTGATAAGCACTATCTGCTAATTTCAAGACTTAGTATTGTTTTGTTATTATTATTATCAGGTATCACTGCATGGCAAATGGATAGCATCTCTAATGCATGGATATACATTATAGAGGTAATGTCAGGCGTTGCTGTCATAGGAATGTTAAGGTGGTATTGGTGGAGAATTAATGCTTGGTCTGAAATCACAAGTATGGTTTCTGCATTGCTACTAGCCAATGGTTTGGTGTTGTTGAATGGTTTATATAAAGCTGGATTAATTAATGAAGGTTTAATCAACAAGTTATCAATTTTATATCAGGATGAATATTCACTTATTAGGGCAACAATAATTCTTGTTGTTTCAACAATACTAAGCTTAATAGTTACTTTACTCACAAAGCCAGTTAATAATGCTCATTTAATTGAGTTTTATAAAAAAATACGACCTAGAGGATTTTGGGGTCCAATATCTAATCAGGTAAAAAATATTAATAATTCTAGTAAAGAGATTATAAATAGCTGGACAGGTTTTGCTCTTGGTATTTTATTTCTAAACAGTACTTTATTTAGTGTTGGACATTTAGTAATAGGAAATTATTTAATTTCTTTTTTATTATTAATAATTGGTCTTATTTTTGGTCGATTTACAATATTAAAACTCGAAAAAATATTTACAACTAACAATTAATTAAACGAAAATCATGAAAAAGATTTTACTTATTACAATTTTATATATTTCTGTAAGTTGTTCTTCATTTAAGTTTATAGGACAGCCAATAACTTTTAATGCTAATGATTATAATAATAAAGAATCATTAAGCGAAGACATAAAAGAAAAGTGGTCACTATTAGATATAAATTCTGATATGATTCCTGGAATGAGTGTTTTAAAAGCAAATAAGGAATTGATTAAAAATCAAAAAGGTAAAAGTGTAATAGTAGCAATTATTGATTCAGGTGTTGACATTGAACATCCATACTTATCCCCATATATATGGAATAACTCTGATGAGATTCCAAACAATAAAATAGATGATGACAACAATGGGTATATAGACGACGTTAATGGATGGAATTTTTTGGGAGAATCAAATCAGGAGAATCTAGAATACGTTAGATTATATAGAAAAATAAGCTTAGAAGACTCATTAAGTCAAGTTTATAAAAATGAAATAGATCAAGCGATTAACAAAAATAATGAAACTATAAATCGAGTTCAAAACCTTTCTAGAATTTTATTTAAATCTGATAGTTTAATAGCTTCAATAATAGGAAGTAATAGTTATAGTCTGGAAGAAGCCAAACAGATATCAACTAAAACAATTAAGTCCGATGAAGCGGTTAGATTTTTAGAATATGCAAAATCTAATAATTGGACTCAGCAAAGTTTTTTAGAGGCTATTGATTACTATCAGTCAAGTAATGAGATTCACAATAACGTTGATTTTGATGGAAGGACAATAGTAGGCGATGATCCAGATGATTTTAATGATAGAGATTATGGAGATTCTAATGTTTCTGACAGACATAAGCACGGTACGCATGTAAGTGGAATAGTTAGAAGTATTTCACAAAGTGTAATAATCATGCCAATAAGGTGTGTGCCGGATGGTGATGAATACGATAAAGATGTTGCCTTATCAATAAGATATGCCGTAGACAACGGAGCAAAGATTATAAATTTTAGTTTTGGTAAAAAATACTCTCCCCATTCTGATTGGGTAATTGATGCAATGAAATATGCTTCACAAAGGGATGTTCTTATTATTAACGCAGCTGGTAATGATTCTAATGATATAGATTCAACTTTAAATCAAATGTATCCAACTGATCAAATAGATAAAAAAGAATTCTTAAATAACTTTCTTACAGTTGGAGCATCATCATATAACTATGATAAAAAACAAATTGCATATTTTTCTAATTATGGATCAAATAATGTTGATTTATTTGCTCCAGGACATCAAATTTATTCTTCTGTTTTAGATGGTGAATTTGAATATTTAAACGGGACCTCAATGGCCGCTCCTAATGTTACAGGTGTTGCAGTTGTATTGCGTTCCTTCTACCCTAAGTTGTCAGCATCTTCAATTAAAAAAATCATCATGGAGTCAGGTGTTGATATGAGTAAGTCTTTGAGTAAGCCTAATTCTGAGGACGTTTCTGATAGAAAAAACTTTTCGAAGTCAGGTAAAATGGTTAATTTATATAATGCTCTTTTATTAGCCTCAGACTTTAAAGAAAGAGATCCTTCAGGTAGTATAAAAAAATTCAAATTAAAATTTTGATTTGATTTTATGAATATTAAAAGGTTTGATTATTATTCATCAATGAGCTCCTACGGATGTGAAATATCTATTGATTTAATTAAAAAAAAACCCAATTCTTTAGTTTCAGTAGCTACTGGCAACTCAACAATTGGTCTTTATAAAGAGTTTAAAAAGTATTCTACAGACAATCATGACTTTTTCTCTAAGGTCAGAATTTTGAAGTTAGATGAATGGTTAATAGGTTCTAAAACTGATAAAGTAGGTTTTTGTGAGCAGTATATTAAGTCAAACATCTTAAAACCATTAAATATAAATTCAGATAGGTATATATCATATAATGCAAATACTAAGAATCCTGATGTTGAATGTGTTAGGGTTTATGAAGTAATAAAAAATACAGGTCCAATTGATTTGTGTATACTTGGACTTGGTAAAAATGGTCATTTAGGTTTTATAGAGCCTAGAGCTCCTCTTTATATAAAACCATATGTTGCTGAATTATCAAAGGAATCTCAAAACCATGAAATGGTATTAAATGAAAACATAATTTATAAAAGTGGATTTACTTTGAGTATCAATCAAATTTTATCATCTAAAAAAATAATAATATTTATATCAGGAAAAGGAAAGGAAAAAGCCAAAGCAGACTTATTGTCGGGTGATATATCTACTGATTGTCCTGCCTCTTTTCTTTGGCTTCACAAGAACGTAGAATGCTTAATATCTAATTGATTTTTTAAAAATTTTAGCTTTTTGCTAATTTTTTTAAAGTGACCCACTGTTTTAGTGTATCTCTTGATTCTGCAGCTGGATATCCAAGAATAGATTTTCCGTCTGAAAAATCTGAAATAACTCCTGAACATGCACCTACACTAACACCTGAGCCAAGAGTGACGTGATCTTTAATTTTTGCTCCACCACCAATCATAACACCATCTCCTAACACTACAGACCCTGCCAGACCAGAGCTCCCTGACATAACACAAGATTTTCCTAATATACAATTATGTGCAATTTGAACCAGGTTATCTATTTTACATCCATCTCCTAGAATAGTACTATTAAATTTCGCTTTATCTATACAGGTGTTTGCTCCAATCTCTACATCATTTCCAATGACTACATTTCCAATATGTGGTAATTTAATGAGTCCTGAACCATCTGGCGCAGGCCTGAACCCAAAACCATCTGCACCTATACTTGCATTGATGTGAAATATGCAGTTATTTCCAATGACTGAATTTTCTCTTACCACTGTTCCAGACCAAAAAACACAATTCTCACCTACAGTTGTATCATCAAAAATATTCACATTTGGATAAAGGGTGCTTCCTGAGCCAATAACTACTCCTTTGCCTACATAACAAAAGGCACCTATTTTAATATCATTACCCAGTTTTGCAGTAGGATGAATAATAGCTGACGGATGAATATCTTGTTCAAAAACAGGTCCATTTTTAGGAGAAAAAACTTCTAATAAATTTGCCATAGCAATATCAGCATTTTTAACATAAATTATAGGTCTATCTTGGTTTTCAATTTTTATTGATTCATTTACAATGACTGCACCTGCCTTTGAATCATTCCAGTATTTCACAAACTTACGGCTTCCAATAAATGTTATTTGATCTTCAGAAGCATTCTTTAGATCATTTAAACCATTGAAGGCAATCTTTTTTTCAAAATGAATTTTACCAGAGATAAACTGAGCAATCTCATCTAAAGTATAAGTTTTCATTGATTTTTTTAATTTAATGTAAAAATAGTATATATTCTTAAACTTAAAAACATTATGTTAAAACAATGAATAAGTCTAAATAAGCTTAAGCACTTTCTTAGAATAAGAATTTAAAATTTTCTTATATTTACGAAGTGCGCAGGATTCTCCTTTTAGCTTTACTAGTTGTTTTTTCTTGTTC
>NZ_CEXPNT010000023.1:0-12954 GCF_982709265.1 Candidatus Marivariicella framensis
TTAAGTATTCATTGAAATCAAAAACTCTTCGTTGTTTTCAGTTCTTTTAAATCTATCAATTATGAATTCCATTGCCTCTACAGGATTCATGTCTGCTAAATATTTACGCATTATCCACATTCGTTGGATAGTTTTCTCGTCTAATAATAAA
Organism: Candidatus Marivariicella framensis; assembly: GCF_982709265.1. Classification (NCBI taxonomy): domain Bacteria; kingdom Pseudomonadati; phylum Bacteroidota; class Flavobacteriia; order Flavobacteriales; family Flavobacteriaceae; genus Candidatus Marivariicella; species Candidatus Marivariicella framensis. Next base: position 152 of record NZ_CEXPNT010000023.1, read on the forward strand.
TCATCACGTCTTGTACTAGAAGACACAAGGTCAATAGCAGGAAATAATCTTCTGTTAGATATTTTTCGATCAAGTTGTAATTCCATATTACCTGTACCCTTAAACTCTTCAAATATCACTTCGTCCATTTTCGATCCAGTATCAGTTAAAGCTGTAGCTATAATAGATAGTGAGCCGCCATTTTCTATATTTCTTGCAGCACCAAAAAATCTTTTTGGCTTATGAAGTGCATTTGCATCTACACCTCCACTCAAAATTTTACCAGATGCTGGTTGAACTGTATTATATGCTCTAGCTAACCTAGTTATTGAATCAAGTAAAATAACTACATCATGGCCACATTCTACTAATCTTTTTGCTTTTTCTAATACAACATTTGCTACTTTAACATGTCTATCAGCAGGCTCATCAAATGTAGAAGCGACCACCTCTCCATCAACATTCCTTTGCATGTCAGTTACTTCCTCTGGTCTTTCATCAATAAGAAGAATTATTTGATATACTTCAGGATGGTTTGCAGCAATTGCATTTGCAATATCCTTTAAAAGCATTGTTTTTCCAGTTTTTGGCTGAGAGACGATCATTCCTCTTTGTCCTTTTCCTATTGGAGAAAATAGATCCATTATTCTTGTTGAGACTGTACTTTCTTTCTCAGCTAATTTAAATTTCTCTTCAGGAAATAATGGAGTTAGATGTTCAAATGAAACTCTATCTCTTACAACTTTTGGGTCAAGACCATTAATAGTGTCTACCTTAATTAAGGGAAAGTACTTCTCTCCATCTTTTGGCGGACGAACTGCACCTATTACCGTATCGCCAGTTTTTAAGCCAAATAACCTTACTTGTGATTGCGAAACATAAACATCATCAGGAGATGATAAATAGTGATAATCTGATGACCTTAAGAACCCATAACCTTCTTGCATTTTTTCTAAAACACCTTCTGTTTTAATAATACCTTCAAATTCAAAATCAGGTTCACGATACCTATTTCTACTATCTCTATTATGGTTTGATTCTCTTTTTTGATTATTGTTTTTATTTTGAAAATGTGGTTTTGGTTTTTGATTTTCATTTCTTTGATTATTCTCATTTCTTGGAATATTTTTTGATTTTTTATCATCATTTATACTTTCCTTAGAAACTTTTGTGTTCTGCTTAGTAGTGTTATCTAATTTTTTATCTTTTTGACTTGAAGAGTTCCTGTTTTCATTCTTGTTTTCTTTAGAAATAGCTGGTTTAGATTTAGTAATAGACTTTTGCTTATTAGTGTCGACTAAAATCTTTTCATTGCTTTCTGTAGGATTAGCGGATTGATGATCTATGATCTGGTAAATCAGATCTTGTTTTTTTTGAGATGAAACTCCTGTTAATCCAATAGATTTAGCTATTTCCTGAAGATCAGATAGTTTTTTGCTTTTTAAAGCGTTGAGTTCGAACATAATTTTATTGATATTTTCAAATCTTATTAGTGGGGTATGACTTTCAAAACTATGAAGTGTATTTGTTTTGTTATAATGTCACCACAATAATACAAATTATTATTTTAATGTACTTATATAAAAATGTAATTTTACACAAACAAATTTATATGATTCAAAGAGTTCAAAGCATTTATTTACTATTAGTTATTTTTATAAATGTTGTTTATAAAGTTTTTATAGACAATTGTTTAAGTATTCATTTTCCAGAATATTTAATTATGACAAATTGGATTTTATCTATATATATATATATGATTCCAACTGTATTAATCTCTCTGATATCTTTATTTTCTTATAAACACCGAAATCGTCAGTTGATTCTTAATAGGGTCAATATTTTATTTCAATTAATACTTTTAGTTTCCTTTTTTTATAAACTGATTGGCTTCGATTTATTTTATATAGTATTACTATTTAATATAGTACTTATTATTCTAGCTAATTACGGAATCATAAAAGATGAAAATTTAATTAAGTCATTAGATCGCTTCCGTTAATTGAAGATCTATTTCCTAAATCAATAACAAAAATATTTTTAATTGTTTTATCATCTATTTCAAACCTAACCATTGTTCTTTTTTGATGAAACCCAATAATTCCAGATGCCCCAGGGTTTACATGAAGAAGATTATATTTCCTGTCTTGAATTATTTTTAGAATATGTGAATGCCCTGAAATAAATAGCTTTGGCTTATATTTAGTTATTAAGCTAGGCACTCTTTTTGAATATCTTTCAGGGTACCCTCCAATATGTGTAATTAATACTGGAAAATTTTCACATTTAAAAAAAATATTTTCAGAAAAAATTGTTCTAGTTATGTGGTCATCAATATTTCCATAGACAGCCCGAACTAAGCTGTGTTTTTTTAAACAATCTATTACATTTATATTTCCAATATCTCCTGCATGCCAAACTTCGTCTGACCATTTAGCATGTTTAATAATATTATTATCTATGTGCCCATGAGAATCAGAGAGTAAAAGTATTTTTTTCATTATTATTACAAATGTAATTTGTGATTTTATTTTTATCAACCAATAAAATATAATAGAATCAAATATCTTTACAAAAAAAAACTTTTGCGTTATTTTATTGAGTTTTCTTATAATGGATCTGATTTTCATGGTTGGCAACGGCAAAATAACGCTATAAGTGTTCAACAAGTTATTGAGGAATCTTTAACACTAATTCAAAGTGAAATTGTAAATGTAATTGGAGCTGGAAGAACTGATACGGGTGTTCACGCAAAAGTCATGATTGCTCATTTTGATGTTCAAGAATTATCTAAAACAAAAAATGATTTTATTTTTAAATTAAATCAACTTTTACCAAAATCTATTGTGATTAAAAACCTTCGAAGAGTCAAAGATGATGCTCACGCTAGATTTGATGCTATTTCAAGAACTTATTTATATTATATAAGTCAAGTTAAGGACCCTTTTAATAACTCCTTACATTACTTTTATAAAGAAAAGTTAGATTGGGATTTAATGAATCAAGCATCCAAAATTATTATAAATCATAATGATTTTGAATGTTTTTCAAAATCTAATACAGATGTTAAAACTTTTTTATGTGATATAGAGAAAGCTTCTTGGGAGACAAATATTAATGGAGCAGTATTTAAAATTACTGCAAATAGATTTTTAAGAAACATGGTGAGAGCAGTTGTTGGCACTTTAATAGAAATAGGAAATGGTAAAAAGAAAATTAAAGATTTAGAAAAAATATTAGTAAGTAAAGAAAGAAGTAAAGCGGGTTACTCAGTTCCTGCTAATGGTTTGTTTTTAACCGAAATAAAATATTCAAATTCAATATATCTAAAAGATGTCAAAAACTAAAGGTAAAATTTTTGATTTTAAGTTGTTTAAAAAATTGATGGACTTTGTAAGTCCATATAAAACAAGTTATTATTTAGTTATGTTTTTCGCTATTTGTTTGTCTTCTTTTTCAATTTTAACTCCATACTTACTTAAAATAACGGTTGATGACTACATAACTAAAAAAGATTATGAAGGAATGCTTGTTTATTTAGGGTTAATGTTTGTCACTCTAATTCTTGAAGTTTGTTTTCAATTTCTTTTTGTGTTTTATGCGAATTTTTTAGGACAAAGAGTTATCAAAGATTTAAGAGTTTCCTTATTCGATAAAGTAATTAATTTCAAAATGTCCTATTTTGATAATTCGGCTGTTGGAAGATTGGTGACAAGAGTGGTTAACGATATTGAAACAATTGCAAGTATTTTCTCTCAGGGGTTATTCATGATTATTGCTGATTTTATGAAAATGTTTTTAGTTATTGTAATAATGCTAGTGGTTAACTGGAGGCTTTCTTTGATAGTTTTTTCTGTTTTACCTATAATCTTGTATGCAACAAGATTATTTCAAAAGTCAATGAAAATTGCTTTTGAAGAAGTGAGAAAAGAGGTAGCTAATTTAAATTCTTTTGTGCAAGAAAGAATATCAGGAATGAAAATAGTTCAAATTTTTCATAGAGAATCGTTTGAATACAAAACATTTGTAGGTATTAATGATAAGCATAAAAAGGCTTGGATAAAAACGGTATGGTTTAACTCAATTTTCTTCCCTATTGCTGAAATCTCTACATCCGTCACAATTGGATTATTAGTTTGGTATGGTGGCTTAAATGTCATTAGTGGCGAAGGAGTTACTTTAGGAATCATCTTCCTTTTTATCCAAATGTCTCAAATGTTATTTCGCCCACTAAGACAAATAGCGGATAAATTTAATTCACTTCAAATGGGCATGGTATCGACATCAAGAATTTTTGATATATTAGAAACAAATAGTTCTATTTCTGACTTAGGCTGTCTATCACCTCAAAATCTAGAAGGGTCAATATCCTTTAATGATGTTAGATTCTCATATATTCCTAATGAAGAAGTTCTAAAAGGTATTAGTCTTAAAGTAAATCCCGGTGAGAAAATTGCCATTGTTGGCCCAACTGGAGCAGGAAAATCCTCCATCATTAACTTGATTTCTCGCTTTTATGAATTCCAAAGTGGACAAATAAAAATTGATGATATTCCAATTAAAGAAATTAAATTAGACTCTTTGAGAAGACATATATGTACAGTTAGTCAAGATGTGTTTCTATTTGCGGCATCAGTATATGATAATATTACTTTATTTAATCCTTCAATTAAGATAGAAGAAGTTGTTAGTGCAGCAAAAATTATAGGGGTTCATGATTTTATAAGTAAACTTCCTGAAGGATATTATTACAATGTTAAGGAAAGAGGTGTTATGCTATCATCTGGTCAAAGACAGTTAATTGCATTTTTAAGAGCATATATTGCTAATCCAACAATTTTAGTTTTGGACGAAGCCACATCCTCTATTGATTCAGATTCAGAGGAACTAATTCAAAAAGCTACTGCTAAAATAACTGAAGGAAAAACATCAATAATAATAGCTCATCGGCTTGAAACAATTCGTAGAGCTGATAGGATTATAGTTATGGATGAAGGGCAGATTGTAGAAGAAGGCTCACATGAAGACCTAATGAAAATAAAGTCAGGAAAATATTCTCAATTATACAATATTCAATTTTCTTCTTAATTTAATTAAAAGCAATGCTATTTTTGAAATTCAAGATGAATAAAATTCAAAAATTTAAATCTTCTATGATTAATTTATTTAATTCTCTCTGGGAATCATATTTCACAAATTCTCCATCTTTAAAATAAGACATTTCTCCTGTTTGTTCTGAAATAACTATTGCTGTTGCATCTGTTTTCTCACTTATACCCATTCCTGCCTTATGCCTTAATCCAAATCTTTGAGCTAATTTTTTATTGTCAGAAACTGGTAAAACAACCCGAGTAGCAGTTATATAATTATCCTTTATGACTATCGCGCCATCATGAAGAGGACTGTTTTTAAAAAAAATTGTTTCTAAAATCTGAGATGATAAAAACATACTTGCATTATCTCCTGTATTTTTTACAAAATCTAAATTATTATTCCTTTCTAAAATTATAATTGCTCCGGTTTTTTCTTTAGACATTTTGACACACGAATTCAAAATCATTTTGACATCAGTTTCATTTTGAGTTTGAGTTTGATTAAAAAAATTAAAATATTTTAGAACATTTTTTCTTGATGTAAAATTAGAAGAGCCAATCAAGAGTAAAAATTTTCTTATTTCTTGTTGAAAAACAACTATCAAAGCAAAAAAACCAACACTTATAAAGTTTCCAAGAATATTACTTAGAACATCCATATTGAGTATGTCAGTTAACTTCCATATCATGTAGATTATAACTATTCCTAAAAAAATATTTATTGCTACAGTTCCTTTAACAAGCCTGTAAAGGGAGAATAACAATAAAGCTACAAGAGCAATATCGAAAAGATCTATAAAACTAATATTTAAAAAATCAAGTGTTTCCAATAGTAGAATTTTTGTAAAAGTATAAAACTAACTCAGGGCTTGCAATAAATCTATACATTCTTTAGCACTTTTAACATCATGAACTCTAAGTAATTGAGATTTGCCTTGTAATGCAAAAGCATGTAAAAATGTAGTTCCATTCAGTGATTTTTCAGGTGAAACACCTAAATATTTCCAAATCATTGATTTTCTTGAAATACCAGTTAAAACAGGACAATTTAATGACTGAAATAGATCAATGTTCTTTAATAATTCAAAATTATGTTCGATTGTTTTGCCAAATCCAAAACCTACATCCACAATAACATCTTTAATGCCATTTTTATTAGCAACTTGAATTTTATTTAATAAATGAGAAATTATTTCAGTTATAATATTCTCATATTGAGGATTATTTTGCATTGTTTTTGAATCTCCATTTCTATGCATTAACACATAAGGAGAGTCGTATTTACCTACAACACCAAACATTCTTTTATCAAAATCTCCACCAGATACATCATTTATAATAGCAGCTCCCATTTGTAATGATTCTTCTGCTATTTCTGATCGAAAAGTATCTATAGAAAATAAACAGTCTGGGAATTTAATTAGCAACTTTTCTAAAATTGGTAAAAGCCTCTTTTTTTCAATATCTAATGTTAATTCTCCTGCACCTGGTCTAGTGCTTATTGCTCCAAGATCAATAAAAGAAGCACCTTCATCTATCATCTTTTCACATTGCCTTAAAGATTTATCAATAGAATCGTATTTTTTGCCATCATAAAAAGAATCAGGAGTTATATTTAAGATTCCCATAATTTTGGGATTACTTAAATCAACTAATTGTCCTCTACAATTTAAAGTCATAGTTTTATTCTTTGTTTTGGATAACTTTTATAAAAGTTACTACTTTGCATTAAAAATTTTTAGAAATTTACCATAAAATTTTGCCATGGCAACCACAGAAGATCAATACATTGAAATAATTAGTAGATGTAAAGAATTGTATATAAATAAAATGAAAGATTATGGTTGTGCGTGGCGTATTCTTAGATTAGAGTCTTTGACTGATCAGATTTTCATTAAAGCTCAAAGAATAAGAGGATTACAGATCAATAAAGAACAAAAAATATCTGAAGGTCAAGAGGACGAGTTCATAGGAATAATTAATTATTCTATTATGGCTTTAATTCAAATTGAACTTGGAGTCTCAGACCAGCCTGATCTAAATGATAAGCAAGCAATAGATTACTATAATAGGCATCTAAAAATAACTTATGATTTAATGCTTGAAAAAAATCATGATTATGGTGAAGCTTGGCGAGAAATGAGAGTCACATCTTTGACTGATTTGATTTTACAAAAATTACTTCGAGTAAAACAAATTGAAGAAAACAAGGGAAAAACAATAGTTTCAGAAGGAATTGATGCTAATTATCAAGACATGATAAATTATTCAGTTTTTGCTATGATTCATCTAAAAAATAAATAATTATGAGACAAAAAATTATAGCAGGTAATTGGAAAATGAATAATTCAAATACCGAGAGTTTATCTCTTTTACAAGAGCTTTTGAATTTCAATTTTCCAAAAGATATAAGAATAATTATTTCTCCACCATATACTCAATTAGGTCTTGTAAATGAAAAATTAGAAAAATCTAATATTGAAGTTGCTTCTCAAAACATGCATTTTGCTGATAACGGTGCATATACTGGTGAAATTTCATCATCTATGATTAAAAGTTTAGGAGTTTTTATTTCCATCTTGGGGCATTCAGAAAGAAGAACTTATTTCAATGAAACTGATGAAAGTTTAAAAGAAAAGGTTGATAAGGCAATAAATGAAAATATTGAAATTATTTTCTGCGTAGGTGAAAAGTTGAGTGATCGTAATTCTGGAAATCATTTTGAACATATTAAAATTCAACTCGAAAAAACTGTTTTTTTACAACCTGCCGAATCCTGGAAAAAAATAATTATTGCCTATGAGCCAATCTGGGCTATTGGAACAGGGGAAACTGCTTCCCCAAAACAAGTTCAAGAGATGCATTTGTTTATTCGTAATATAATTTCAGAAAATTATTCTAAAACTTTAGCAGACTCTATATCTATTATTTACGGTGGGAGTGTAAAACCATCAAATGCAAATGATATTTTTTCTCAATCTGATGTTGATGGAGGTTTAATAGGTGGGGCTTCATTGAAATCAAAAGATTTTGCAGCTATAGTTAATGCATCATAATGTCAATTACATACCGTTTATTTTCATTTAAAGTTAATCCTGTAAAAATTGGATCTGAAATTTTAGTTGCAGAGCTATCTGAGCGTGGCTTCGATGGTTTTGAAGAAACAAGTGTTGGTGTCGATGCCTATTTAGTAGATAATAAATGGAAAACAAATCTTTTATCCAATCTAAGAATACTGTCAAATTCAAACTTTGAAATAGAATATTCATCTAAAATAATTTATCCAAAAAACTGGAATAAAATTTGGGAAAGTAACTTTAAACCTATTTTAATTAATAAAGATTGTATAGTTAGAGCAGACTTTCATCCTCCATTAAATTTAAAATATGAAATCATAATTACACCTAAAATGAGTTTTGGAACCGGTCATCACGAAACTACATCAATGGTTATGAATCATGTTTTAGATTTAAACTTAGAAGGCTTAAAAGTCCTTGACATGGGTTGTGGAACAGGAATTTTAGGTATTTTATCCGAAAAAAAAGGAGCTTATTCAATCGATGCTGTTGATATTGATAGGTGGTGTTACGAAAGCACCCTAGAAAACTCTCACTTGAATGATTGTAAATTTATTAAAGCTTTTTGTGGAGACATTAATTTGATTAAAGAAAGTAAATACGATATTATTTTGGCTAATATTAATAAAAACATTATTATGAATGATATTTCTATTTATAATGACCTGTTAAATACTGGAGGTCAATTAATTATAAGTGGTTTTTACGATTCAGACATAATCGACATTGATAAAGAAGCTAAATCCCTAAAACTGGAATTAGTTTTTCAAAAAGTAAAAAATTTATGGGCATCCATACATTACATAAAAAGTTAATTTATTCATCTCAGCCGAAAATTAATCCTGAGCAGGATACTCAACAAATTGTACAAACTAAAAGAGTGCATGAACTTGTTTTGTATAATGATGATATAAACACTTTTGATCACGTCATCAATACTTTGGTTTTAGTTTGTGATCATACGGTAATGCAAGCCCAACAATGCGCCTATATTGTTCATTTTTCAGGAAAATGTGTTGTAAAAACTGGTTCAATATCTGATTTAGAACCTCGTTGTATTAAGCTTGTCGAGGCAGGTCTATCTGCTGAAATCGTTTAGTTATTTTTTTGAATTAAAAATTGTAGTTTTACACAAAAATATTTTCATTGTGAAATTTTTAACTTTTATTAATTTATTACTTTGTGTGTCTTTTATACAAGGTCAAAACCTAGACAAAATGGACAAAACCATATATCGATTTATAGTAGAAGATTTATATGGTGAAAATTTTAATTTTTCAGATTTAAAAGGAAAAAAAATAATGGTGGTTAATACTGCATCTAAATGTGGATTAACTCCTCAATACAAGTCTCTTCAATTATTATATGATAAATATAAAGATGATAATTTTATGATTGTAGGCTTTCCTGCTAATAACTTTTTGTGGCAAGAGCCTGGAACTAACGAGGAAATTGCTGAGTTCTGTAGAGAAAATTATGGTGTCACTTTTCCAATGATGAGTAAAGTATCCGTTTTAGGTTTAGATCAACATCCGATTTATTCATTTTTAACCAGTAAAGCATTAAATGGAAAGATTAATTCTCTCGTTACTTGGAATTTTCAAAAGTTTTTAATTGATGAAAAGGGGTTTGTTGTTAAATCAATTTCTCCCAGAAAGCAGCCAGATGATATAGAAGTTCTTAATTGGTTAAGCGGATCGTAATGAGTCAGCATAAAATTGAAACCATATGCTTACACCATGGGACTGTTGAAGACCCAATACATAAAGGAGCTATTTCTCCAATATACATGTCTACAGCGTATCAATTTAACGATGTTAAAGAAAAAAAATATCCTAGGTATATAAATACTCCGAATCAAGAGGGGTTGTGTAAAAAAATTGCAGCTATAGAAGGAGGGGAGCATGCACTAGTTTTTGGATCAGGAATGGCAGCTGTAACTACTTCTCTATTATCTCATCTTAATTCAGGAGACCACGTTGTTTTTTATAATGATATATATGGAGGAACCAGAAACTTGATTAAAAAAGAGTTTTCTAATTATAACATTTCTTACAGTTTCGCTGCAGGATCATCTGTAGATGATTTTAAGGCATGCATAAAAAAAAACACTAAAGGAATATATATTGAAAGTCCAAGCAATCCATTACTTAAAATTGTTGACATGAAAGCTATATCTGATTTAGCTAAATCAAATAATTTATGGACTATGATTGATAATACTTTTGCGAGTCCAATTAATCAAAATCCAATTGCTTTTGGTATTGACATTGTTATTCACAGTGCAACTAAGTATTTGGGAGGACATAGCGATATTTCTGCTGGTGCTGTAATAGCATCAAGAAATCATATTGATAGAATTTATGAATCTGCAAAGAATTTAGGAGGGACAATTAGTGAATTTTCAGCTTGGCTTTTAGAAAGAAGCATTAAAACATTGCCGATAAGAGTCCGTGAGCAAAATAAAAATGCATTAGAGTTAGCTAATTTTTTAGAAAAACATTCACAAGTTTCCAAAGTCTTTTACCCTGGATTAGTTTCACATGAAGATCATGAAATTGCAAAAAATCAAATGAGTGGTTATGGAGGAATGTTGTCGATTGAAATTAGTTCAAAAATTGATCCTAGTTTGTTTTTTAAAAATCTTAAAATAATAAAACCTGTAATGAGTCTTGCAGGAGTTGAGAGTACTGCTAATTATCCTAAATTAACATCACATTTTTCACTTACGCAAGAGGAAAGAGATCATCAGGGAATATCAGATCACTTAATCAGACTTTCTGCAGGAATTGAATCTATCGAAGATTTAAAGAGTGATATTGATAACGCCTTAAAAACTTCAGTTTATGAAAGTTGATATACTTGCATTCGGAGCGCATCCTGATGATGTTGAATTGGGGTGTGGGGCTACAATAGCTAGAAGTGTTTGTGAAGGGAAATCAGTCGGAATTATTGATTTAACCCAAGGAGAAATGGGTACTAACGGGTCTCCAGAAACAAGAAATAAGGAAGCAACAAAAGCGGCCTCTATTTTAGGAGTTAAATTCAGAGATAACTTAAAATTTAAAGATATTTATTTTAAAAATGATGAAGCTCATCAAAATAAAATTATTAAAACTATAAGATTGTATAAACCTGACATTGTTTTATGTAACGCAATAGAGGATAGACATATTGATCACAGTAAGGGATCTGATTTAGTATCTCATTCGTGTTTTTTAAGTGGTCTTAGTAAAATTGAAACATCCGATAGCTTAGGGCAGAAACAATTACCTTGGAGACCAAAAGTTGTATACCACTATATTCAGTGGAAAGAAATCGAACCAGATATTGTTGTTGATGTTTCAGAGTTTATAGATCAAAAAATATTAGCTGTTCAAGCATTTTCAAGTCAATTTTATTCTGCCGATGATCCTAAAGAATCTACTCCAATTAGTTCCCGAAACTTTATTGAGAGTGTTCGATATAGAGCTTTGAATTTAGGAAGATTAATTGGAGTAGAAGCGGGAGAAGGCTTTACTACTGAAAGGTATCCGTCTGTTAAAAGTATAACAGATTTGATTTAAAAAATATTTTTAAAGACGCTTGTCTTCGAATTAAAATAGTTTAAATTTGCACCTCAAATGGTGGTTGTAGCTCAGCTGGTTAGAGCGCCTGGTTGTGGTCCAGGAGGTCGCCGGTTCGAACCCGGTCTTCCACCCAAAAACCTTCGAGAAATCGAAGGTTTTTGTTTTAATTACAATAGTTATTGAGGAAGAGTAATATTTGTTATAATATGCTATTTTATAAATAATTAAGCTTTTATTATAGATTTATATATTTCAGGATCTGTTGCTCCTTCAGTTCCAAATAATAGAATAGTACTTTCATTATTTATACCCATTTTTCTTGCCATATTATTTTTTCTCATCAGATCTAAAAGACCTGCTAGTCCAGCAACTGAAGATTCACCAGCTTCAATTTTTGGAATATTATTATTTAATAATCGCATTGTTTTGGGTATTGATTTATCATCAATTGTCATAAAATGATCAGCTGATTGATTTAGTATTTCCCATCCTAGTAAAGAAGGTTCTCCGCATGATAAACCAGCCATTATTGTTTCTTTTCTGATATTAAATGAAGTTATTTTATTGTTTTGAGAACTTTTGATAAGGCATGGAGCTAGTTCAGATTCAACTATTATATACATTATTTTAGCTTTAAACTCTTGCCAAAAATAACTACAGATTGATGCAGGAAATGATCCAACTCCCCCTTGAAGAAATACATGTGTAGGCAGAGGCTTATTTTTTAGTTGTTTCTTTATTTCTTTTGCCATAATAGTATAACCTTCCATTATATATTTAGGGTACTCAGTATACCCTTCATAAGATGTGTCAGAAATTACATGCCAATTATTTTTTGAAGCCTTTTTAATGCAAACCCTTAAAGATTCATCGTAGTTGCCTTTGACACGAACTACATTGGCGTTAAGATTTTCCATTGCTTTTTGACGACCAAAACTGACCTCAGAATGTATATAAATTTGACACTTACAGCCAAAAATTTTTGCTCCAAACGCAACTGACCTTCCATGATTTCCGTCAGTAGCTGTAGTTACAGTGTATTTTGAAATGAGGTCCGTATAGCTTCCTGTTTTAATTTTATCAAT
>NZ_CEXPNT010000023.1:13054-15431 GCF_982709265.1 Candidatus Marivariicella framensis
AGGCTTAATACTGATTTTAATTTTTCAGGATAACGATTGTAATTTTTATTAGGATTTTTGAAATGTTGAATTAGCATTTAACAATTAATATTTTTTTAATTTCCTATATTAATTGATCCAATACCGTTTGTTGCTTCCCAAAAATTATAAAAATAAAGTTCATCAGCTCCTTTAAATGAAAACCATTCAGCTGCATCGTTTATACTAGTCCACTGATTATCAGTCAGAGCATTATCGGTTAACACAATAAGTAATAAGTCAAATTCTTTTTGAGAGTCTGAAGAGCTTGGAGATCTTGCACCCAGTAAACTTTCTAATTCGTCAGGCCCATAACTAACTTTATTAGCAGTAAAGGTGTATTTTGAATTAGTAACTTCAAGTGAAGTGATATCATTAAATAAATCAAATTGATTTACAGAGTTAATAGGTGTCATTCCCATTAAATACAATTCTAATTCATTGTATGGAACACTGTTTCCTCCATTTGCAAATGCTCCAAAAGGATCAACAGAATATTGATTATTCCCTAAATCCTCTAAGCTACTCTGATTAAATCCACCTAATTGACCTTTTGTGCTCCCTCCTGTAAAACCCCAATGTCCATAATATGAATATGAGGTAAGATTAGAGCCTGTCTGATCTACATTTTCTGTGGGTAAAGCGTAGTTAGCCCAATTATGCATTAATTCGTGTAATGCAGGTCCGTTTTGAAGAAAACTTAAACTAGATAATTGCATTACTGATTTTAATTTTCCTGATGAACCATAATTTGAAGTGAAATTATACACTCCTCCTCCAATTCCAGTAATATTATTAGATACTCCCACATTTTTTCCATAATAATTTATGCCCTCAGGAATTTCTTCTTCATTTAATACCAGAAATATGAAATCATATTTATCTGAAAATTCTTTATATATATCTTTTACTATTGCCTCCCTATAGGAAGCTTCTGAAAACTGATCATTACTTTTCCAATCGCTGTATTCACTTGAAGACATTAATAATGAAGAAACTTTGTTTCCTGAAGGAGTTGTTATTAAATGGTCCGAGTTTTGACTTGAATTGTTGTTAGAGTTTTCTCCTGAATCAATTACAACTTGGGAATCATTTTGAGGATCGTCGTCACTACTACTACAAGATGTAACTGAAATTAAAATAATTAGGATAAAAAATATTTTATATAGCTTCATTTTTGATTAAATTTCATTAAACTCTTAAAAAGATTTTCTTTTTGTAAAGTAAATATAAAAACATCCATTGGACAGTTAATAAACAAATAACATAAGTAACAGAATTATAAGGTTCACCAATTATATCAAATAACCATTTGAAGAGCGAATTTGTTGTATAACTCCAATTTATGAATATAATTGACATGTATATTAATATTGAATTCATTCCAATAACCTTAAAGAAAAAAGCCCATTTATGATACTTTAATACATCAATTAAATAATAGAAAATTGCCATCAGTATCATGCTTAAACCTCCACATTGAAGAACAAAAGAACTGGTCCATAAGTTTTTGTTTATTGGAAAATATAAATCCCATATTTGAGCAATAATTATAATCAACACACCAGTTATGATTAGCTTAATGGTAGTCTCCTTTCTTTTATCTGTATTAGTTTTAATTAAAATATTTCCAGTATAAATACCAAGTAAAGCTGTTGATATTGCAGGAATAGTTGAAAATAGTCCCTCAGGATCATGTATTCCTAAAAATAGCTTACCAGGCATTATAACTCTATCTAAATATGAGATTATGTTTCCCTCAATTGATAAATCTCCTGGAGAAAAACCTGGAGCTGAAAAAAATAAAATAATTCCCCAATACCCTATAAGCAAACTAAAAAACCAAACAATTTGATTTCTTTGATTAGCGAATAAATAAATAATATTTGCAAACATATATGCGAGTCCAATTCTACCCAAAACACTGCCAAATCTTATTTCTTCCATAGATTTAATTTCAAGTCCATTATTGTATACGATTCCAAGTAATACAAGTATTAATCCTCTTTTGATTACTTTTTTCAATAAATTACCTTTCTTTTTACCTTTTGCTATTTGATTTCCAATGGAATAGGGGGTTGCTACTCCTGATAAGAATAAAAATAATGGGAAAATCAAATCATAAAACACAAAACCATTCCATTCGGGATGAATAAATTGATTTGATAATCCGTGCCAAAAGATATTAGATTTAATCTCAGCCATTTTATGAAATATTTCCTCAGCACCTATAATCCAGAACATATCGAATCCTCTTAGTGCATCTAAAGAATACAAACGATTAATATTATTAACTTCCTTCATTTCAAGTGTTTATAATTTATGTTTAAAGCATATTTAAACGCAATATATTAATTTA